>NZ_JBHXMU010000007.1:7258-191114 GCF_042720685.1 Kitasatospora sp. NPDC058492 | reverse complement strand
ACCCCGGTGACGGCGACCAGCAACACCGTGACCATCGTGGCCTGCACCCCCTGCGAGGACCAGGACCACGGCGGCTGCGACGGCAACAACTCCGGTGGCCACGGCGGCTGGGGCGACCACCACCCCGGCCCCGGCCAGTGGGACAACCACCCCGACGGCACCGCCCCCGGTGACACGTCAGCCGCCGAACACCCCGCCGGCACCCACCCCGCGCCCGTTCCCCCGCGCGACACCGCCGCGCAGGAACCCGCCCTGATGCTCGCGAACGCCGGATCCCCGGTGGCCATGGCCGGCCTCGGCGGCGGCGCGCTGCTGGGCCTCGGCTGGCTCATCGCCGCCTTCGCCTCGGCCCGCCTGCGCCAGGACGGCTCCGGAGAGTGACCACCCTCCACCATCCGGACCGGCCCCGGCCCCGGCGACGCACGCAACGCACACGGCGCACACGCCGGGCGTAGCGGCCGGGAGAGCAGAGTGCGCCACCACTGGTGGCGCACTCTGCCTGCTTTTTAGCCGAGGACGGCGTCCACGGCGGCCGCCAGCGCCTCGCGCACCGCCGGGGGGGCGGTGAAGCGGCTCTGGTTCATCGCGCCGTGCCGCAGGATCAGCAGGGTGTCGGCCGCCCGGTCGGGGTCGGGGTGGCCGGTGGCGGCGAGCAGGCCGGTCAGCAGGGCGCGGAACCAGTCCATGTGCTCCTGGATCGCGCGGCTGACCGGGTGGTCGGGGTCGGGGTAGTCGGCGGCGGCGTTGATGAACGGGCAGCCGCGGAAGCCGGGGGCGCAGAACTCGTCGGCGATGCCCGTGAACAGGGCCGTCACGGCCTCGCGCGGAGGAAGGTCCGCCACCGCGGCGGCGGCGGCGCGGAAGAGCCGGTCGTGCTCGTGGACGTAGGCGAGCACGACGTCGTCCTTGGACGGGAAGTGCCGGTAGAAGGTCGCGTTGGCGACCGCCGACTCGCGGATCAGCTGGTCGATGCCCACCCCTCGCACGCCCTGGGCGTAGAAGAGCCGCATCGCCGCGGCCAGGATGCGAGCGCGCGGTGGCGCGGAATCTCTCGTCGTCATGGCTTGACGCTAACAGAAGGATCGTTCTACCTTGGAGAAATAGAGAGAACGCTACTTCTACTTCTTGGATCGGACGACCGCGCCCCGACCGGCCGCCGATCCGATCCCCAGCCCTCACGCACCAGGAGAGACCCCGCCATGCCCAGCAACCGCACCCCGGTCATGTTCATCCACGGCCTCTGGCTGCACTCCACGAGCTGGCAGGGCTGGGCCGACCGGTTCCGCGACGCCGGCTACGAACCGATCCTCCCCGAATGGCCCGGCGTCCCCGCCACCGTCGCCCAGGCCCGCAGGAACCCCGACCCCCAGGGCGGAATCGGCCTCGCCGAGATCTCCGCCCACCACGCCCGGATCATCCGCGACCTCGACACCCCGCCCGTCCTCGTCGGCCACTCCGTCGGCGGCTTCATCGCCCAGCACCTCCTCGGCCAGAACCTCGCCCGGGCAGCCGTCGCGATCTGCCCCGGCCAGATCAAGGGCGTCAAGGCCGTCGGGCCGGCCCAGGCCAAGTCGGCCTTCGCGTTCCTGCGCAACCCCGGCAACACCAAGCGCGCCGTCTCGCTCAACCCCGAGCAGTTCCGCTACGCGTTCGCCAACGCCGTCCCCCAGCAGGAATCCGACGCACTCTTCGACGAGTGGACCATCCCCAGCCCCGCCCGCCCGCTCTTCCAGCTCGCCCTCAGCAACTTCGCCCCCCACTCCCCCGCCAAGGTCGACACCCGCAACCAGGACCGCGGACCGCTCCTCCTCCTGTCCGGCAAGCTCGACCACACCGTGCCCGACGTGCTGACCCGCTCCACCCACAAGCAGTACCGCAAGTCCTCGGCCGTCACCGACTACCACCGCTTCGACGACCGCGGCCACTCCCTCACCGTCGACCACGGCTGGACCGAACTCGCCGACCACTCCCTCACCTGGCTCGACCGGCGCCACATCGGCTGAGCAGACGGCACCGCCCGGCCCCGGCTCCCCGGCCCGCCGCCCGAAAGGTGCGGGCGGCGGGCTCGAACGGCAGCCCACAGGTCAGCGGCGGCCGATGATCTTGGAGAACGTCGCGAGCGAGACGGTGCCCGTCTTCTTGGCGGCATCACCGACGATGCCCCAACTGCCGATGCTCTGACCATAGTTGGCGGTCAGCGCGGCGCCGCTCGCACCCTCCTTCGCCTGGGACATGTCCGCACCGGTGGACATCTCGACGACCAGCGGGACCTGGGTGGACAGGTTGACCGAGCCCTGGAGGACCTTCCCGGCAATCTTCCCCGCCTTCTCCGAGGCGCCGACGACCTTGGCACCCTTGGTGCCGATGTAGTTGAACACCTTGGTCGCGTCGGAAGCCTTTGAGCCTCCGGTCTCGGCGAGGAAGGTGAGCCCGGCCCGGCGGACGCCGACGCTGGCCTTGTAGGAGGCCTTGGCGCCGGTGCCGATCGTCTTGACGATGGCCTTGCCCGCCTTGAGGCTCTTGGCGACCGCGCCGACACCGGGCAGGGCGGCGAGCGCGTCCGCGCCCAGGCCGACGATCGTGGCCGCGTCCCAGTCACCCTTGATCGCGGCGTCCACGGTGTGGGCGCCGAGCGCGGCGATGGCGGTGACGGCGGCGACCGGGCCCGCGATCGGCGTGAGGACCGGGATGAGGGCCAGGACGCCGGCGACGGCGGACACGATGCCGAGGATGTCCCCGAAGACGGACCAGAAGCTGCTGCCCTGCTCCTCGGCCGCCTTGCGGGCGGCCTCGGCCTTCAGGTACTCGAACTCCTGACCACGGGTCTGGATGACCCGGGTGAACTCGCGGTCGGTGAGCAGACACTGGAGCTGGAGTTCGGCCTGGAGAGCCAGCGCCATGTCGATCAGGTCGTACAGGCGCTCGTCCTTGATCCACTCCCGGGGGTAGCCGTTGTCGGTGAGCCGGTAGTAGACACCCTCGCCCGAATACCCGCCCATGGCCAGGGACGGTATCGAGCCGAGGCGACGAGCGACGGAGGAGTGCCGGAAGGCGATCACGCCCGCCGTACGAGGAAAGTCGGGGTCCGCCCCGAAGGGAGACTTGGCAGCCTCCCTGGGCAGGAACTGCTTGAAGTCCGCCAGTTCCTGTGCGACCTTCTGGTCGGAGTACGCGTAGCCTCCAAGCTCCCAGTCCAAGCGGTGGAGTGCGTCGATGACCTGGTCGCGCTGGAAGACGTACAGGCGCAGGAGCTGGTCGATCCGGTAGTGGTCTTCGGGGCGCAGCGCCTCCGGGTCCCACCCCCAGATCTTCATCGCGTCCTTGCTGTTGGTGGTGTACATGTTCAGTTCGCTCTGAACGTTGAAGACGATCTTGTCCTGGTTGCCCGGCTGGTAGCCCAGGGCCTCCAGGTCGACATTGAGCCGGTACTCGATCTCCATGGGTCTGTCCCCTTTCCCGGTCAGGCCGCGGTGGCGGTGTCGAAGGTGATCGTGCGGCAGACCTCGGCGAGGATCTCCACGCAGGAGTCCCACTCGGGGAGGTTCTCCGTGGCGATCGCGAAGTCGGCCATCGCCAGGCGCCCCGGTATCGGCACGAACACGTGCAGCTGCCGGACCACGGTCGGGCCGCCGCCGTCGCCGAGCAGGTTCACCGGGCGCTCGACCTTGCGTTCCTCGGTGAGCAGCACCGCGGGGCCGGCTTCGAGCCGGACGACGCCGACCTCGGCGTCCGGGTAGATGGCGCCCATGGTGCGCGCCAGGCGGTGGACGGTCTGCTCGTTGGACAGCTCGCTGGGGCGGGCGGTGACGGTCAGGATCGCCGAGGCCAGCTTCTCCTCGGGCTTCTCCTTCGTCGGCCCGTACAGCAGCGTGCCCGCGTAGACGGCGCCGGCGGCGGACAGCAGCTCGTACATCGTCTGCTGGGTCAGGACGGCTGCCCCTATCTCCTCGTCCGACGGCTTCGGGTCGACCATGTTCAGCCGCTCGATCAGCCGGTTGGTGTTCACCTCCGCCGACACGGAGAAGTCGAGGTCGGTGAACGCCTCCGGGACTTGGAAGCTGATCGGCAGGTCGATCGTGGCGTCGGGCACAGGGGCGCTCCTCACGGGCGGGACACGGATGCGGCCCACCGCACGACGCGGCAGGACCGCCCGCCATGATCAACGCCCGGCAGGACCACCGACCCCACCACCACCCACGGCACGCGAACCGCTGGCGCGAACCGATCCGCCTTACGTCCCGCCTGGACCGAATTGCCCACCCGAACACGCGTCCCACCCGTAACCGGAACGGCCTGATCCACCGTCACCCACACGGCCTAAACGGCTCATTGCATGGCACGGCACCGCCGGGAACGTCCGCGAAGCGGAACGCCGCGCCGACCGGGGAGGTCGTGCGCGGCGTTCGCCGGGAGAGTCGGGAGCGTCGAGAGAGTGCGGGGGCGGGTTACGCCGCGCCGAGGCGGCTCGGGTCTCCCGGAGCGGGCTTCAGGTAGCGGACGGCGGCTGCTGTCGTCAGGGCGATCAGGGTGACGGTGAGGAGGTACTGGCAGAGCAGGCCGAGATCGCCGAGCTCGTTGTCGTACCAGGTGAAGAACGCGTTGCCGGCGAGGCCGAGACTGAGGACCGGCGGGAGGACGGCCAGTGCGGTCGCGGCCGGTAGCAGCCGGCCCCAGCGGAGGGATGCGAGCGAGAGCAGGGCCAGCGGGATGCAGGCCCCCATCAACGTCAGCACGGGCTGGGGAAGTACGGGGAGGGCGCTCTCGTGAAGAAGTGCGCCGAGGCGGCCCAGGTTGGACAGCAGGAGGCTCGCGACCAGCACCAGGGCGGGCGGGACGGCGGCGCGCGGTCGGCGGGCGATCGTGCTCTCCAGCAGGTCGCCGGGGGCGGCGAAGAGCAGCAGGGACCACAACACGTTCGCGCCGGACGACATGATCAGGAGGGTGTAGTCCGGCGGAAAGCCCGGCACCACGGTCCATATCTCATGCTGCTGGACGAAGCACTGGGCGATGGCGGCCACTCCGGCCAGGGCGGCCAGGGTCCGGACGGTGGTCCACCGGCGGAACAGCAGGGCTACCACGACCAGCAACCAGGGCACCTGAGTGACGGTCTGGGCGATCAGCGGGGAGTGCCAGTCGACGAAAGCGGTTCCGGGGTGCTGCAACGCGTAGGAGTGGTTGGCCGTGGCCTGCCGCCACTTCTCCGGGAGGAACACGAGGGCGGTCAGCTGCTGACCGAGCGCCATGGCGGCGGCCAGCGGGGCGGTGGTGGCGAGCAGGCGTCCGGCGGTGCTGCTCGCGGTGATGCCGGTGCGCACCCGCAGGCCGTACGCGGCGACGCCGACGGTCTCGCGGATGACGGCCAGTCGGCCGGCGCCGGCGGTGGAGTCGGCGTGGACCGCGGCGATCTCCTCGCCGCGCTCGGCCCGGTAGGCGGCGGGGTAGGCCCGCAGGGCCAGTCGCAGTCCTCGCAAGGCGGTGCCGGTGGTGGCGGTGTTCACGCGAGGGCCCCCCTGGCCGTCGGACGGGTGGTGCGCAGACGCCGGTCGGCCTCGGCCACTACCGCGCGCAGCCGGTCGGCCTCGGCGACGAGGGTGTCCCGCCCTGCGTCGGCGAGTGCGTACGTCCGGCGGGCGCGGCCGTCGATCACCTCGTCGCGCTCGACCTCGATCAGCCCCTGCTGGAGCAGGCGGTCCAACGCGCTGTAGAGCGTGCTGGTGCGCATTTTGACCCGACCGTCCGAGAGCGCGGCAACCTCTTGGATCAGGGCGTAGCCGTGCCGAGGCGCGTCGGCCAGTGCGGTGAGCAGAAGCAATGTGGGCTCCTGCATGGAGCGTAATGTCATGCGAATACATATACCGTTCATAGGCATATACCGTCTATGGGCCCATGCATCTGGCACGGGCGGATGCCAGAGCAACCGTTCGGCGCCGGAAGCCGTCATTTCACAGGTGTCGGGGCACGACCGCCTCGCCTCAAGGACACCGGGAGCTGGTCTCGTTGCAGCGGAAGAAGCCGTACTGGCAGCCGTACTGGTGGCGACTGATGTTCCGTTCGGACGTCGCACCGGAGTGGGAGCCGATGGATCGCGGACCGCTCACCCCGGTCTCGAACCACGCGCTGACGACGATGTCGATCGAGGCCTGGGCCGACGGCCTCCTGGAGGAGGCGCTCTACGAACTCGAAGACCTGCGCGGCGACCTGCGCATCGAGTGCTACGAGGAGCCCGTCCTCACGGACGGCACTCCGCCGGTGTATTCGCGCCAGGGGCGGCTGCCGGGGAGGTGAGTCCGGGACGGGTTCGGCGCGGGAAGTCGGTGGGGCCGACTTCCCATGCCGTAGTCAGCGAACAGGGGTTGGGGTTGCGGTGGGCCTGGGGCCCGGGCGGGGATGGTGCTGGGCGGTGAGGGGGTAGATCCAGGCGAGGAGCGCGAGGAGGAGGGCGAACGGGAGGAGGGTGTAGGCGGTCGCGGTGCCCGGGGTCACGTCAGGACGCATCGAGGGCGGCGGGGAGGTCGAGTTCGGCCCAGACGGTCTTGGCGTTGGGGTGGCGGGGGATGCTGCCCCAGCGGTCGGCGAGGGCGTCGATGAGGGTGAGGCCGCGCCCGGACTGGGAGTTGGGGGCGAGGACGGCGGGCAGAGCCGGGAAGCGGTCGCCCCGGCAGTCCGAGATCTCGATGCGCAAGGTTGTGCCCCGGCGCACGGTGGTGGTGAGACAGAGGTGAAGCTCGAAGCCGCGCCCCGGAACGCGGCCATGGGTAGTCGCGTTAGCGGCGAGCTCCGCGACGATCAGGAGAGCCGAGTAGTACGGCTCGGTGTGGGACAAGTTCAGCCCCCAGGTAGTCAGTTGACGCCTGGCGATGCGCCGGCCGATGGCGGCGCCCTTGGGGGTGGCGGCGAGGGTGACGGTGTGACGGCGGGGGCTGTCGAGCGGGATGTCGGTCGTCATGGAAAAAATCGTGGCGCCCCGGACGTACGCTGACCACGGATTCGGCGAGCACTGAGAGTGCCTGTGCGGATGCGGAGGGTTGGCCTGTCGGCCGGCCCAGATCAATCGGTCGAAAGGGTGGGTGATTGTCGTGGGTGGCGTCGAGCGCACGGTCTTCGATGACGGCGAGACGGTGGAGAACTCCGACGGGGTCGCGGAGTTCTATGCGGCGGTGGGCAAGTTGATCAGGCTCTTCCGGGAGCGGGCCGGGCTGACCCAGCGCGAGCTGGCCGAGAAGCTCGGGTACAGCGAGGACCAGTTGGGGGCGGTCGAGCGCGGCAAGCGGACGCCGAGAATCGAGATCCTGACGAAGGCGGACGAAGTCCTCAACGCGGGCGGCGCGTTGAAGATCGTCGCCGACGACGTGATGAAGGCGAAGATCCGGATCACCACGCGGCACCCGGCATTCTCCAAGGCCTTCACGTACGAGGAGTGGCGGGCCATCGAGATCCACGAGTACAGCAGTCTCCACATTCCCGGACTGCTTCAGACCGAGGCCCATGCGCGAGCGCTGTACGACATGCGTAGGCCGTGGCTCTCCGTCGAGCAGATCGACGACTGGGTGTCCGCGCGGTTGGCGCGGCAGGAGATCCTGAGCCGATGGCCGTTGCCGGTCATGAGCTGGGTGATCGACGAGAGTGCCCTGCGCCGCCCGTTGGGGGGTTGGGACGTTCACCAGGCGCAGCTTCGCCACCTGCTCAAGGTGGCCGAGATCCGCGGCCTGGAGCTTCAGGTGATGCCGCTGGACAGGACGGAGAACGCCGGCATGGGCGGCTCCTTCATCCTCCTCACGCCGACGGGGCGGGCCCAGATCGCGTACGTAGAAGTCCAGCACGTCAACAGGCTGATCACGGACCCGGAGGAAGTCCGTAAGATGACTGCACGGTACGGCACCCTCAGGGGGCAGGCGCTCAGCATGAGGGAGTCCTTGGCCTTGATCGAGATGATCCTGGGAGAGCGGTGAGCATGGCCGAGCTGGCGTGGTTCAAGAGCAGTTACAGCAGCAACGAGGGTGCTGCGTGCGTGGAGGTCGCCGAGACCCCCGGCGTCGTCCACGTGCGTGACTCCAAGGACAAGAGCGGCCCGCAGCTGGCGTTCGAGCCCGCCGCGTGGAAGGCGTTCGTCGGCTTCGCCGCGACCGCCGAGGTCTGAGCAGTCCCCCAACAGCCCACCGCTAGGCAGCGGTGGGCTGTTGGCGTACCGTCAGAAGGCATGGAACTCGTCTGGTTCAAGAGCAGCCACAGCACCAACGAAGGCGCCCAATGCGTCGAGATCGCGTGGCGCAAGAGCAGCTACAGCACCAACGAGGGTGCTGAATGCGTCGAGGTCGCCGAGACGACCGCCGCCGTCCACGTCCGTGACTCCAAGGACAAGGACGGCCCCCAGCTCACCTTCTCCCCCACCGCCTGGCAGGCCTTCGTCGACTTCGCCCCGACGGCCGCCTGACGGCCCGAGACTGCCAGGACCAGGACCAGGCCTAGGGTGTGACAGTACCCTCCTGTGCGTCGCCCTCGATCGCCCGGAGCGCGGCGACCGCAGCGGGCGCCACATTGGAGTTCACGGCCGCGCCGAGTGCGGCCAGCTCACGGATCACCGGCAGTGCGGGTGCCGCCGCCGGGCCGAACTGCCGCAACGCCGCCAGTGCCGAGCAGACGATCCCCCACTTCTCCGCCCGCACTGCCCGATCGAGTACCTCCTCGACCGCCCCGAGCGCCGCCGTGCCCCCGAGGTGCCCCAGCGCCTGCAGCGTCGAGTTCACCTCCGTTTCGATCCACTGCTGGTCCAGGTCGAAGCCGAGCAGCCGCTCGACCAGCCCGGGCACCAACTGGCCTGCCGCACCCGGAAGCCACTTCGCAGCCTGGACCGCCCGCCAGGCGTCGACCCCGCCGTCCAGCGCCACCAGCAGACTCGGCAGCGCCCGCTCGTCACCAAGACGTGCCAACGCGAGGACGGCCTCCTGATGGGCCCGGCGCAGATGGCGCTGCGGGGAGGCCCACGCCTGTGGTCCGTACTGCGCGTGCTGGGCGGCGACGAAGGCGGCCAGCACCGGGCGGGCCGGCTCGGGGACCGGATGGCAGGTGCCGAGGGCGGAGGCGGCCTCGGCGACGACCTCAAGGTACGGGTCCGCGAGTTGGGCGCCGATCAGCGCGACGAGCGGGCCGTGGCCAGCGCTCCGGGACCTGATGATCTCCGAGCCCATCCGCAGGGCGTCCAGCCGGGTACCGGGATCGGCGCTGCGCAGCTGTTCCGCCAGCAGCATCGTGCGCTCGGACACCCGCGCGCCCAGAACCTCGTGGAAGGTGCGCAGCAGCCCGGTGACCGGTGAGTGGACCGTTGCGTGCCGGTCGAGGTCCTCGAACGCGGCGATGACCTCGACCGGTGCGCTGCCCGGCTCGATCGTGGGTGCCGGTGTCGCCGGGGTGGGGGTGAGCCACCAGTCGCCGGTCGGGGCCTTCTGTTCACGCAGCAGGGCGATCGCGGTGCGGGTCGCCTCCTGGGCGTGGAAGTCCGGTGTGCACCGGGCGTGCTGGATCAGGGCCGCCAGCCGGGTGGTCGGATCGAGCGCGGTGTCGTCGGCGAGGGAGGTGAACCAGGCCGATGCGGACGCCAGCATGTCCGGCCGGGGCAGAGCCAGCTCGGCCATCGCCTCGACCAGCAGCAGCCGTTCGACCACCCCCGGTGCTGCGGGAAGCCGTTCCCGCAGCACCGCGGCAGCGCGTTCCGCATCGTCGACCAACAGCCCGAGCGCGGGTATCGCCGCCTGCCGCACCAGCCGGTCGGAATCCGTGGCGAACCCGATGAACGCCTCGGCCTGCTCCCGCATCAGCGCCGCGGCCTTGTAGTGGCCGGAGAAGTCCCAGCTGTTCTCCTCGGTCGCGCCGTACGCGAGCGCCGCGCTGCCGATGCCGACCAGCAGTTCGACCACCGCCGCCCGTAGGGGCGCAGCGGCGTCGCCGGCCAGCTCGAAGAGGAACGGCACGCTTACGGCCGTGCACTGGTAGACGTCGCCCTGATGGTGGACGGCGCTGTAGAACCTGCCGAGCGCGTCCCCGCGCTCCTCCTCGTCGGAGGAGGCGAGCGCGTGCAGCAGCCCGGGCACCTCCTCCGCGGTGCCGTAGGCGTGATGCATCTGCGACCAGTCGATGTCGTGGAGTCCGTCGAACATGACGAACATTCTGCCCGTCGCCACTGATCTCTGGGGGCGGGGCAGGGGGCGGGACCCGACCTCTGAAGACGAGCTCTAACCGGCAGCGCCGTCCTTCGAGATGACGGCCCCGGGCCTGCTGCGTCCGCGCGCTCAACTGCTGGGCGAAGCTCCGCAGGGAGTCGGCGTTCCTCGCGCCTCGATGCGGGCGGGCCGCCTCCGTGGCGCCGGGGCCCCTTCTGCCGTCCGTGCCGGTCAGGGGCGGGTGAAGGCCACCTCGGGGAAGTCCCGGCTGGGGCCGTTGAGCAACGGCTCGCAGATGCCCTTGAGTTGGCGCTCGAAGAAGGCGCCGACATAGCTGGTGGTGATCGCGATCGACCGGGGAGCGTTCGGGATGGGCAGCACGCCGCTCTCGTCGACCAGGTAGTCCAGGTCGGTGAAGGTGTAGTGGTCGGCGCCGGCGACGGTGAGCCACCGCTTCCATCCGTCCAGGTTCGGCCAACTGCTGGTCCAGGACGGCACGATGTCCGGGCCGCTCGGGTCCGCGGCCGCGATCAGCAGGACCGGGCGGCCGCCGATGCCGGTCGCGGGAACCGGTGGCGTGATGGCGCCGTCGAGGTCGACACCGGCCAGCACGCGTCGGTCCGCGCCCATGGCGGCCAGGGTCGCATCGCCGCCGGCGGAGTGCCCGGCCATGCCGATCCTCGCCGGATCGATGAGCGTGGAGTACCGCCACACCGAGCGCGGACCGGTGAGCTCGGTGAGCAGGAAGGACACGTCCCGGGCGCGGCCCGCGGCGATCTGTTCCTGGGTGGCCGCGCCGGAGTTGTACGCGTCGCACGCCGTACAGGGCAGGATGCCGTCCGGGAACCGGGTGGCCGCCGATTCGTGGGCGTGGTCGACGGCCGCCACCACGAAGCCCCGACTGCTCAGTTCCTCGGCCAGCGCGGTGAGGGTGTAGCGGGGCACCGTGAAACCGGGCGACAGCACGACGAGCGGGTAACGGCCCCGCGCCGGCGCCGCGCCGGCCCGGGCCCACGTACGGGTGTCGGCGAGGCGGGCCGGTTCGAGGGCCCCCGACAGACCCGCATAGGTGATCAACGCCGACGCCTCGGCGGTGCTCATGTACGCGGCAGGCGTGCCGCTGTTGGTGCGGGCAGGGTAGTAGAGGTCGACCATCAACTGTCGCGGTCCCGACTGCGGTGCCCACGGATCGGCGCGCCGGTCGTCGACGAGGTGCAGGGTGTCACGACCGACCGCGTACGGCCCGGTCGGCCTCGGCAACGACAACGCACTCGCCGTCTGGGCCTTCGGCGCACTGGACGCCGTCAACGGTGCCGCGGCGGGTGCCGCGACAGCTGGGGCGGACACGCTCAGGGGGATGAGCACCATGGCGGTGGCGCAGCTCACCGCGTATCTGGTTGCCCACCGGATTGTCTTCATGGCGGCGATTCTTTCCACCGGCACGGGGGCGCGGCATCCGGGTGGACCCCCGACAAGTCCCTGATTTCGACGGCGAAGGGGGTGGCCGGACGGCGCGGCGCGGCTAGCGTGACCGCATGGATCGAGATCAACACCTACTCCACGCCTCGTCGTTCGGCGCGGCGGCGGTCGCGTACGCCGAGCACCGCCCGGACTACGCGCAGGACGCGGTGCGTTGGGCACTCGAACCCGCTCCCGGCCCGCGCGTGCTCGACCTCGGCGCCGGAACCGGCAAGCTGACCGGCGTGCTGGCCGCGCTGGGTGCCGAGGTCATCGCGGTCGAACCCGACCCGGCGATGCTGGCCGAGCTGCGCCGTTCGCTGCCGGAGGTCCGTGCCCTGGTGGGGAGCGCGGAGACGATTCCGCTGCCGGACGCCTCCGTCGACGCCGTGGTCGCCGGCAACGCCATGCACTGGTTCGACATGGCCGTCGCGGGGCCCGAGATCGCCCGGGTCCTCGCCCCCGGCGGCGTCCTGGCCGGCCTGTGGAACGTGATGGACGACCAGGTCGCCTGGGTCGACGGGCTCGCACAGGTCAGCGGGGGCGAGGCCATCGGCCCGCGTGACACGCCCGCCGGCTGGCGCGCCGAGACGACCGGCATGCACCTTCCGAAGACCGGCGCGGCCACCCGCTTCGGCTCGCCGGAGCAGGAGCAGTTCCCGCACGGGCAGCTGCGCACCGCCGACTCCCTCGTCGCGACCCTCGCGACCCGCGCGGGCATGCTCATCATGCCGGAGCAGGAGCGGGAGGCCAGACTCGGCCGGATCCGCGCGTTCCTCGCGGACAGGCCGGAGACCGCCCGCGGCGAGTTCACGCTCCCGATGCTGACCGCCGTGCTGCGCGTCCGACGACTGGATCCCGGCCCGGGGCCGGAGGCGCGGGGCTAGGGCGTGTCTTCAAACCCCCGTCGTCCGCCCGGAGGGCGGGCGTGGCGGCGTTGGGGTGCGTGCATCGCAAGGCGGAGGAGGGAGTCCATGCGGTGGGGGCACCTCCCGGCCGAAGGCTGGGGGCCATCGGCGACTGACGACAACGCGGCGAGGTGCGTGCCCCAACGCCGGCGCGCAGGCGGGAGTTTGAAGACACGCCCTAGGGCCTATTTCGAAAGTTCTGGCCGCGAACGTGTAGCAGTCATGGACACCGCGCCGTCCGGGCACCCGGCATGCTTTCGGCCCGGATCTCACCGATGGACTCCGAGGCACGCCGGAATGAGGGTTCTACGTCACCGCGAGCACAACCGGTTCAATGCCGACCGGCTCTCATCGTCCGCGGCGCGGCAGATCATCAACCGCTGGTCCGGATCTTGGAGTGGCATGAGTACTTCGAAGTTCACGGCGATCACACCTGCGTCCGGATGCCGCATCACCTTGTGTCCGCGGCCGTTGACCTTCACGTCTCCCTCGGCCCACAATCGCGCGAATTCCTCGTTACGGGTGGTGCATTCGGTGATGAGGTCGGTCAACGCCTGGTCCTCCGGGTGCGCGGCCCACGCTGCGCGCAGGTGGGCGATTCCCTCCCGCACGACGCGCTCGCGGTCGACATAGAACTCGCGTATTTCCGGGTGTACCAGGCACAGCCACATGGCATTGCGTTGCGACGGCGGCAGGGTGTCGAAATCCAGCAGCAGCCTCGCCATTTCGCCGTTCCAGGCCAGGATGTCGTAGCGGTGGTCCATCAGCACGGCCGGCAGCGGCGACAGGTCGGCGACCAGCCGGGCCAGCGGGGGTGCTGCGGTGGTGGCGGGCTTGTCGGCGTTGCGGGGGCGCTGCTGGGCCAGGTTGAAGAGGTAGGCGCGTTCGTCGGGGGCCAGGCGCAGCGCCCGGGCCAACGCCTCCACCACGTTCGCTGAGGGCCGCAGTCCCCGGGCCTGTTCCAGCCGCGCGATGTAGTCGATGCTGACCCCGGCCAGTTCGGCGACCTCTTCACGGCGCAGCCCCGGGGTCCGCCGGGCCTGCTGACGCGACGGCAGGTCGAAGTCCTTCGGGTCGAGGCGCTCGCGCCGGGTCCGCAGGAACGCGGCCAACTCCTTTGCCGTGTCCACGGTGCGGGTCATCATGTTCGATCCAACAGCCAGGGTAGGACTGGTGTTCCCAGGAACTTCTTTCCCTTATCCCCGGCTCGCGGCGGTCACAGACTTGTTCTCGACAACGGATGACAAGCACAGGAGGACACGATGTCGCTCACCCTCGACACCTACCGGTTGCTGGGCCGCTCCGGGCTGCGGGTCTCACCGCTGGCGCTGGGCGCGGCGACCTTCGGCACCGAGTGGGGCTGGGGTGCCGAGCAGGACGAGGCGCGTAAGCTGTTCGACCTCTACGTCGAGCGCGGCGGCAACTTCGTCGACACCGCCAACACCTACACCAATGGCAGCTCCGAGCGCCTGCTGGGTGAATTCACCCGCGACAACCGCGAAAGCCTGGTGCTGGCAACGAAATACACCACGCTGCGCCGGCCCGGCGACCCGAATTCCGGGGGCCCTCACCGCAAGAGCCTGTTCGCGTCGGTGGAAGCCAGTCTGCGACAGCTGAATACGGACTACATCGATCTGCTCTACCTGCACGTGTGGGATTTCACGACACCGGTCGAGGAGATCCTGCGTGGCATGGACGATCTGGTCCGGCAGGGCAAGGTCTTGTACGTGGCGATCTCCAACGCCCCGGCCTGGCAGGTGTCGCGCATGCAGGCGATCGCCGACCTGCGCGGCTGGTCGCCGCTGGTCGCCCTGCAGATCGAATACAACCTGATCGAGCGTACCGGGGAACGTGACCTGATCCCGATGGCACGCGAGATGGGGTTGGGCGTGGTGCCGTACTCGCCACTTGCCGGCGGGGTGCTCACCGGCAAGTACAGCCGCGACGACCTGACCACGACGAACACCGCGGTCGACGACGGCACCCGTAAAAATTTCAATATCGCCAACGGCGGGCTCACCGAACACAACCTGGACATCGCTGATGTCGTGAAGGAGGTCGCCGCGGAGCTGGGCCGCACAACCGCCCAGGTCGGGCTGGCCTGGACCCTGCAGAACCCGGATGTGACGGCATCGCTCATCGGCGCCCGCACTCTCGCGCAGCTGGAGGACAATCTGGGTGCCCTGGAGGTCGGCTTCACGGCCTCCCAACTGGCCCGCCTCGACGAGGCCAGCGCGATCGAACTCGGCTTCCCGCACGACATGCTCGCCAGCGACAGGATGCGCACGGTGACCCACGGCGACCTGAAGGTCGAAACCCGCCGCTGATACCCGATCGAGCCCCGGGGCAGCACCCGGCCCGGGACTGGAGGCGCGGGGCTAGAGGCCCGCCTCCCAGAGCGCGCGCCGCACCGTGTGCAGGGCGGTGGCGGACTGCTCCCAGCCGTGCCACCAGAACAGGCCGCCGCCGTGGCTCGCCTCGGCGGCGAGCGCCGTCAGGTGCGCCCACGGCCCGGCCGGGAGGCCGAACTGCGGGCGGGCGGCCAGGCGTTCGGCCTGTTCGGCGGCGACCGGCACCATGCCGACCACCGGCAGCCGTGGGCCGCCGGGCGCGCGGCCGGGTGCGGTGCCGGTGCCGGTGGTCGGCATGGTGCCGGTGCCGGTGCCGGTGCCGGTGAGCATCGGGTGCAGGGTGATCGGGTCCAGCAGCAGGGTCAGTTCGGCGGACGGCAGCGGCGCGGGGCCGTCGCGCCAGGTGAGGCGCTTGCCGGTGAACTCCGCATGGAGGAGAGGCTGTTCGTCGAGGGTGACGCCGTCCTCGGCCACCCTCAGCTCCGCGCCGCGGCCGCCCGGCAGCTGCACCCGGTAGCAGCCGTACAGATACGGCGGCACGGTCGATGCCGCCACGGCCTGGGCGTAGGGGACGGCGACGCCGTCCACCTCGAAGCCCGCCGGACCGACCACGACGGCGGCCGCCGTGGGCACGCCGTCGACCGTGACGCGGACCCGCAGCGCCGGGCCGTCCTCGCCCGGCCCGACGGAGACGACCAGTTCGCGCCCGGCCTCGTCCGCCGCCCGGTAGTCGCCGACCAGGTCGGCGAGCGGCGGCACGTCCGGCAGGGCGTACTCGGCGAGTTGCACCGAGAACTCCGCCGCCGCCACCCGCCCGGCGGGCCACACCGCGCCGACCAGCCGGCGCCGCCCGTCCCGGCCGACCTCGGTGCGCAGTTCGCCGCCGCAGTCGTTGCCGTCCTCGACCCGCCAGCGCAGCACACCGTGGTCGTGGCGCGGGGCGGTGATCCGCCGCCCGTTGACGTGGATCCGGTGCCGGGGCGGGTCGGTGGCGCGGCCCAGGACGTAGACGTCGAGGTCGCCGTCCGGCGTGCCGTACAGGCCCGTCCACGGATACAGGGCCTCGGCGAGGACGGTGTCCAGGTCGCGCCGGATGCTGCTCCCCCCGCCCGCGAGCCCGCCGCCCCCGAGCCCACCGCCCCCGGGCCCACCGTCGCGCACCGATCGGAGCAGCGCGCGCGCCTCGGACTTGCGGGTGAGCAGGGTGCGCAGCCGCCGCGCCGCCTCCGGGGTCGGCCGCCGGTAGCGGCCCTTGGCGGCGGCCTGCATGGCCGCGTCCTCGCGGCGGGCCAGCAGGGCGCGTTCGGCGTCGGCCAGATCCGGCGGCGCCCAGGACGCCACCGCCGCCTCGGGCTCCCGGACGAAGCGTTCGCGCAGGGCGCCGTCCTCCCCCAGGGCGAGGACGAAGCGGGCGGCGGGCGTGTCCTCCTGCCAGTGGTAGCCGCCGGGGACGTGGAAGTCCGTGAAGCCGTCGAGGGCGGCGAGTTCGCGCGGCCCGTACTCGTCGATGTTCCGGACCGGGCCGGTGGGCGGCCGCACGGTCTGGCCTGGTCGGATCAGGCCCAGCCGTTCGAGCATCCGAGGATCGGCCGGGGCGGCGACGGCCGGGGGGAGGTACCAGGTGGAGGCGCTGGTGACGGTCCGCTGCACGGCCCGGTCCCGGAGCCCGGCGACGGTGTGCCGGTCGGTGACGGGGGCGGTGCCCCGGTAGCGGGCGCCGATGTAGTTGACCACGGGGTGGTCCGGGCCGTAGACCTCCTCCAGCCGGTCGACCAGGACGGGCAGCCGGTGGTTGAAGAACCCGGTGCGCTGGTAGCCGAGTTCGCCGACCAGCCCGACCTGCCAGAGCACCAGGTGCAGGCCCGGGTCGATCCGCCGACCGCGGATCAGCAGGTCCGAGGCCTCGAAGGTCTGCATGCCGGGGCTGCTCGGGTCCACGCCGAGGTCGGCGCACAGGACGTCCAGCGCGCTGATCCCCGGACGCATCACGGCCGCGTGGCCCTCGCGGCGGGCGATCCGGACGGCGCGGTGGCTGGAGAGGACGAACACGCCCGGGTGGCCGTAGAAGACCGCCGCCACCCGCCGCCCGGCCCGGACGAAGTGCAGGATCGCCTCGGACATCTGCACGTACGTCAGATAGCGGTCCTTGGCGTCGTCGTAGAGGACGCCGAGGTCGTAGGAGTCGGGCCGCCAGGCCTTGATCCGCACCACCGTCACCGGGTCGGCGACGCAGTGGAAGACGTGGTCCGCCTCGCGGAGCAGCCGCTCGTCGGCGCGGGTGAACCCGGCCGCCTCGATGCCGGAGCCGAGCACGGTCAACTCGCCCTTGGTCGTGGCCGGTTCGGCGGGCTTGCCGTCCTGCTCGGGGCGGCGCGGCGCGGGGGCGACGACAATGGCCCGGGCCAGCTCCGCCCAGCGGTCCTCGTGCTCGCGGCGGGTCGGGAAGCGGTCGAAGGGGCGGCCGTACGGGCGGTTCGGGTCCATCGGGCGGCGTCAGTCGGTGTCGGCGGCGTCAGGCGACATCGACGGCGAAGTCCAGCTGGACGACCTGCGGCGGGGGATCCATCAGGCCCGGGGCCTCCACCTCGAAGTCCATCTGGGTGATCTGCGGCGCGGGCTCGGTCAGGATCGGGCTGGCCAGGTCGAAGTCCGTCCGGCCGACCTGGCGGAAGGGCCGGTCCGCGGCGGTGTCGGCGCCCAGCGCGAGATCGGCGTCCACGTCGATGTCGACGACGTCGAAGGCCAGGCTGCTTGCGGTCACGGTAGGCACTCGACTGTCACTCGTCCCCTCGGAGCCACGGGCGTCGGCGAGCTCATGTTACCGAACGCCAGTTCGCGCCGACAGCCCCGCGGGGGCGGCTGCGGTCGGGTGGGATGGGGGCCGCAGAGGAACGCGGCCATCTCACCCGACACGTCTACGCCGAATGCCGACAGTCCCCGGCTGTCCAGGTGCGCCACCCCCGGACCGGCGCGCACCCAGGGCTCTGGTCGGGCGCGGTCAGCGGGAAGACGACCGGGCCGCCCGGGCGGCCCGCTGGGCCCGCTGGGCGAAGACGTCCTCCCGGCGGTCGGCGGTCTGGCGCAGGACGCGCTTGCGGTCCCGGCCGGACAGCCGGTCGATGTACAACTGCCCGTTCAGGTGGTCGGTCTCGTGCTGGAGGCAGCGGGCGAAGTAGCCGGTCCCCTCGATGGTGACTGCGGCGCCGTACTGGTCGAAGCCGTGCACCACCACCTCGGCCGGGCGGGCGAGTTCGGTGCCGGCGCCGGGGACGGAGAGGCAGCCTTCGGTGTCCTCGATCAGCCGGCGGCCGGGCTCGCGGGGCTCGACGACCGGGTTGAGCACGTGGCCGACGTGCCGGACGCCCTGGTCGTCGCGGCAGTCGTAGACGAAGAGGCTCAGGTCCACGTCCACCTGGTTGGCCGCGAGCCCGCAGCCGTCGGCGACCTGCATGGTGGCGAACATGTCCTCGATGAGGCGGGCCAGCCGCTCGCTGCCGTAGTCCTCCCCGGTCGCCGGGCGGCAGGTGCGGCGGAGGATGTCCTCCCCCACCTCGGTGATCCGCAGGATGGTCGGGCGTTCACGCAGTTCGGACATCGGCGCTCCCTCGTCGACACCGTCGACACGACGGCAAGGATGACGGCTTGTCATCGACTTTGCAAAGTAGCAGACTTTGCAAAGTGACCGAAGACGCAAAAGACGCCAAAGATGCCGACGACACCGAAGACCTCACCGCGCCCCCCGCCACCGGCGCCCTCCCCCAGCACCCCGTACGCACCGCGATCCTCGGCCTCCTCGCCGAGAAGGCCGCCCTCACCTCCACCGAGGCCGCCGCCGCCACCGGGTACAGCTCCGGCCTGTGCTCCTTCCACCTACGGCAGCTGGCCCGCCACGGCCTCATCGAGGAGGCCCCCGCCACCGACGGCCGCGCCCGCCCCTGGCGGCTCCCGCAGCAGCCGCACCAGCCCCACCAGCCCGCCACAGCCGACGAGTTCGGGGAACTCGCGCGCGGCCTGGAGGACGAGAGCTACCAGCGCTGGCTCGCCCGCCGCGACACGGCGCCTGCCGACTGGCGGCAGGACGAGGCGTTCAGCACCGTCCTCTACCTGACCCCCGCCGAACTGGCCGCCGTCGGCGAGGCCGTCCGCCAGGTGCTGGCCCGCTACCGCGACCGCGAGGCCGACCCGGCCGGCCGTCCTACCGGCGCCCGCCCGGTCGCCGCCGTGGCCCGCCTCTTCCCACTCCTCCCGGACGAGCACTGACGGGCACTGACGGGCACCGAGGAGCGCCGGAGTCCGCCGCCCGGCGCTTCGCGGTGATCCTCCTCCGCCCCCGAACCCAAAGCAATGGTCAAGACCAAATGGTCGAGACCAATTTGGCGACGCGCCGGAGACGGCACGCGGGCGGTGTCCAGGCGAGGGAAATAAACCCGCTGGCGCACCCGGCCCGCCGACCCGCAAGCTGGCCCGATGCGCGTCAACGGCCCCCTCTGCACCCGCCAGTCCCTCGCCACCGACCTGCGTGCCGCCGGGGTCGAACCCGGCGGCACGCTGCTCGTGCACTCCTCGCTGCGCTCCCTCGGCTGGGTCTCCGGCGGGCCGGTCACCGTCGTCCAGGCCCTGCTCGACGCCCTCGGACCGACCGGCACCCTCGCCGCCCCCACCCACACCGGGGACAACTCCGACCCCGCCGGCTGGTCCAACCCGCCGGTCCCGGAGGCCTGGTGGCCCGACATCCGAGCGTCCTGGCCCGCGTACGACCCGCAGGTGAGCCCCACCCTGGGCATGGGCGCCATCCCCGAAACCGTCCGGACCTGGCCCGGCGCCCGGCGCAGCGCCCACCCGCAGACCTCCTTCGCCGCCCTCGGCCCGGGCGCCGCCGAGACCACCGACGGACACGCCCTCGACTGCCTGCTCGGCGAGTCCAGCCCGCTCGCCCGGCTGGAGGACCGCGACGCCCAGGTCCTGCTGCTGGGCGCCGACTTCGGCTCCTGCACCTGCTTCCACCTCGCCGAGTACCGCGTCCCGGGCCCGAGCGAGGACATCTCCTTCGCCACCCTCACCCCCGAGGGCCGGCAATGGCTCACCGTCCGCGACCGGGCCATCTGCGCCGACGACTTCGCCGAACTCGGCACCGCCTTCGAGGCCGACCACCCGAAGGCCGTCCGCCACGCCACGGTCGGCGCCGCCACCACCCGCCTCTTCCGCCTCCGCGACGCCGTCGCCTACGCACAGCACTGGCTGCCCGAGCACCGGGCGTAGCGGTCGATCCGCCCCCAGGGCCGGGTCGGGTGGGAGCTCTCCGGCGCCGCGTCCGCCTCCGGCACGCCGCCGGGAATCTTGACGAATCGCCAGTTGCCCGGCGATTCCCGGGCATCATTCCAGGCACGGACGCGCGGGGAACGGCGTTGGACCCGGGAAACACCTCGCGCAACCGTCGCCGCACTCCGACTAGCACGCTCCCCGGAACGACGAGCCGCAGGACGGGGAGCAGGGCCGCGCGCGGGCCCACGGAGGGGCGGCGCCCGTATGCGGCCTGCCCTCCGGAGGATGATCCCCATGCAGCCCGACCCTCAGCCCGCCTCGAAGCCCGCCCCGCAGGCCTCCCCGCAGGCCGTCAAGATCGGCCTCGGTCTGCCCCTCCAGGACCCCGTCCTGCTGTTCGAGTGGGCCCGGCGGGCCGACGCCGGCCCGTTCAGCACGCTCGGCCTGGCGGACCGGGTGGTGTTCGACAACCCCGAACCGCTGGTGACGCTGGCCGCCCTGGCCGGCGCCACGTCCCGCGTCCGCCTGCAGACCGAGGTGCTGCTCGCGCCGCACCACGTCCCCGCGCTGCTCGCCAAGCAGACCGCCACCCTGGACCTGCTCTCCGGCGGGCGGTTCACGCTCGGCCTCGGCGTCGGCGGCCGGGAGGACGACTTCCTGGCCGCCGGCATCGACCCGCGCCGCCGGGGCCGGCTCCTGGACGAGCGGATGGCGGTGCTGCGCCGCCTCTGGGCCGGTGAGCCGTTCGGCGAGGGGGTCGGCCCGGTCGGGCCCGCGCCTGCGACGCCGGGCGGCCCCGAGGTGCTGTTCGGCGGCTTCGCCCCGGCCGCGCTGGACCGGGTCGGCCGGTTCGGGGACGGCTTCCTCGGCGCGGGAGTGCCGCCGGAGGTAATGGCCGGGCTGTTCCAGGACGTCGAGAAGTCCTGGCAGCGGCACGGCCGGGACGGCCGGCCCCGGCTGGTCGCCCAGGCGAACGCCGTCCTCGGCCCGGCGGGGACGGTCGAGCAGGCCCGGCGCAACATCCGCGCGTACTACGAGTCCAGCGGCCGCGCCGACCGGATGGAGGAGGGCCTGCTCACCACGCCGGAGGCGATCCGGGCCGCCGTGGCCGGCTTCACGGCCATCGGCGCGGACGAGGTGATGCTGTACTGCTGGTCCCCCGAGGTGGACCAGGTGGACCGCTTCGCCGAACTGCTGTTCCGGTAGCGGTCGGTCGCAGAGGCGGGGATCAGTGCGGGATGCCGGAGATCAGTGCGGGATGCCCGCGATCAGCTCCTGTGCGCCCTGCCGCTTGAGCGCCAGCGCCGTGGAGGTGCCGAGGTCCTCGGGGCTGAGCGCGCCGGCCCACTCGTGGGCGTCCAGCACCTGCTTGCCGTCCGGGCTGAAGACCCGGCCGCGCATCGAGAGCCGGCCGTCCGGTTCGGCCCTGGCGTAGCCGGCGATCGGGCTGTTGCAGTGGCCCTGGAGGACGTGCAGGAACATCCGCTCGGCCGCCGCCTCGCGCCAGGTGTCGCGGTGGCCGAGCGCGGCGACCGCGTCGACGGTGACGACGTCGTCCTCGCGGCACTGCAGGACGAGGATGCCGGCGCCGATCGGCGGGCACATCGCGTCGAGGTCCAGGATCTCGGTGATCCGCGCCTGCTCGCCGATCCGCTCCAACCCGGAGGCGGCGAGCAGCAGCGCGTCGGCCTCCCCGGCGGCCAGCTTGGCCAGCCGGCTGTTGGCGTTGCCGCGGATCGGCACGCACACCAGGTGCGGTTGGGAGGCGGCGAGTTGGGCGACCCGGCGGACGGAGGAGGTGCCGATCCGGGTGCCGGGCGGCAGTTCGGCGAGGGTCAGGCCGCCGGGGTGGACGAGGGCGTCGCGGATGTCGTCGCGGCGCAGGTAGGCGGCGAAGACGGTGCCGGCGGGCAGCGGGCGGTCGGCGGGCACGTCCTTGAGGCAGTGCACGGCGACGTCGGCCTCCCCGGCGAGCAGCGCGGCGTCGACCTCCTTGGTGAACGCGCCCTTCCCGCCGAGCCGGGCGAGGTCGCCCATCCAGCGGTCGCCGGAGGTGGTGACCGGCACCACCTCGGTGCGCAGGCCCGGGTGCAGGGCGGCGAGTTCGGCGCGGACCCGCTCGACCTGGGCGAGCGCCATGGGCGAGGAGCGGGAGACGATGCGGATCAGCTCAGCGGTGGCCATGGCGCGATGATAGGCGCTCGAACGCCGGGCCCTGACCCGGCGTCAGCCATGCGGCCGAAGGCCCGTCGGGCGGCACCCGGACGGCCGGGCGGCGAACCGTCCGACCGTCCGTGTGCCGCCCGAGTGTCGGCCGCGCTCACTCGTTGTGCAGCACCTCGGCGATCGGCAGCCGGGCCGCCGAGCGGGCCGGGACGAGGGCGCCGAGGACGGCGATCGCGACGCCCGCCAGCGCGAGCCCGGCGAGCAGCGGGGCGCCCCAGACGTCGATCATGTGCTCCGGGAAGGCCAGGATCCGGACGTTCTCGGCGATCAGCCGGTGCACCACGATCCCGAGCGGGATGCCGATGACGCCGCTGAGCGCGCCCTGCCAGGCCACCGAGGTGACCGTCATCGCGACGACCTGGCGGGGCGTCATGCCGATGGACTTCAGCATGCCGATGTCCCGGCGGCGCTCGCGGATGGTGAGCAGCAGGGTGTTGAAGACGCCGAGCGAGGCGACCACCGACAGCAGGACGGTGAAGACCGTGCTGAAGGTCTGGATCGCGACGACGGGCCCCACCGGACTCGCGGTGACCACCGAGGGCGTCAGGCTCGGGTCGGCGTCCGTGACCGCCTTCCGGTACGCGGCGGTGTCGGCGCCGTCGGCGAGCCGCACGTCGTACTCGACCGTGTGCGGGTCGGGGGTGAGCTCGGCCCGGGTGGCGTCGTTGGAGGTGATCGCGTTCGCGTTGCCCTGGATCTCCTCGCCGACGATGGTGACGGCCAACTGTCGGCCCTCCAGGGTCAGGGTGATCCGGTCGCCGAGCTTGAGCCCGCGCTGGTCGAGGAAGGCCGGCCCGGCCTGGACCTCGTCCGGCCCGGTCGCCGGGCGGCCCTTGACCACCCGCAGCCACCTGGTGGCGGCGATGTCGTCGCCGCCGTAGAAGTCCATGAAGACGGGCTGGGTGTGACCGACCACGCCCACCCGGACCAGCCCCCGGGTGACGACCTGCGCGGCCCCGGGGGTGGCGCGCAGCATCGCCTCGGTCTGGGCCGGGGTCAGCCGCGGCTCGGTCGGGTTGCTCTGGAAGTGGCCGGTCTGCACGTTGACGTGGGTCTTGTCGTCGGCCGGGGCCATGCTCCTGGCCAGGGTGCTGCTCAGGCCGGTGGTGACCGTCACGGTGACCACGCCGAGCACGATCGCCGCCATGGTCAGCGCCGTCCGGCCCGGGCGGGCGAAGGGCTGGCCGAGGCCGAGGCTGACGGCGCGCGGCAGCCGGGTGCCGCTCAGCCGGCGCTGGACCTTCAGTCCGCGCCCGGTGCGCGGCGCGCTGCCGGCCGAGATCGCCTGGGCGGCGGAGAGCCGGTGGGCGCGCGAGGCCGGGACGAACGCGGCGGCGACGACCAGCAGCGGGACGCCGACCAGGGTGGCGGCGGGCAGCCAGCCGGCCGGCTCGATCACGGCGGTGCCGGTCGAGATGCCGCTGAAGGCGGTCTCCAGGATCGGGTACGCCCCCGTCCAGCCGGCCGCCGTCCCG
Source organism: Kitasatospora sp. NPDC058492 (assembly GCF_042720685.1). Classification (NCBI taxonomy): domain Bacteria; kingdom Bacillati; phylum Actinomycetota; class Actinomycetes; order Kitasatosporales; family Streptomycetaceae; genus Kitasatospora; species Kitasatospora sp. NPDC058492. The sequence continues at coordinate 167,280 of NZ_JBHXMU010000007.1, read as the reverse complement.
AGGACCGTGCCGACGACCGCGGGCACCGAGACCATGGTCAGGTAGACCGTGACCACCTGGCTCGGGGTGAAGCCGATCGACTTCAGCACGCCGATGTGCCGGTAGCCGGAGACCACCGCGCCGCTCACCACGTTGCCGACGATCAGCGCGGCGACGACCAGACCGAGCACGCCGAAGACCGTCATCAGCGGCAGGTAGGCGTCGGCGCCGGCGGAGAAGGCCTGCTTGAGCACCAGGTACGACTGCGCGCTGGCGAGCGCGCCCCCGGGCAGGCCCTCGGTGGCCGTGCCCAGGGAGGCGGTCAGCTGCTGTTCGGTGTCCGCGTCGGCGAAGCGGTAGAGCATCTGACGGCCGGTGGGGTGCAGGGCGGCCGCCTGCTCGGGGACGACCCAGCCGCCGGCGGACTGGCTCATGCTGCCGGCGAAGCCGACGATGGTGAGCTTCAGCCCGGTGGCGGTGGTGAGCGAGGTGCCGAGGAGCTTCGTCGCGGCGCCGCCGCCCGGTTGCTGGATGACCACCTCGCCGGGCGCCGTGGCCCAGCGGCCGCCCAGCAGCTGCACCCGGTCCACCGGCCCGGCCGGGTCGGCCCGGCCGACCAGGGTCAGCGGGCCCGGCGGGCGGCCGACCCAGTCGGTGGGGATCTCCACCACGGCCTGGTCGAACGGCCCGGCGGCCGCCTCGACGCCCGGCCGGTGGGCGGTGGCGGCCAGCTGCTCCGCCGAGGCCCTGGCCGGGTCGAAGGCGGTGACGACGTGGGCGCCGCGCTCGGCGGCGAAGGCGTCGTCGAAGGGGGCCCGGGCGGCGCTGATCACGGCGAGGGCGAGCAGCACGGTCGTGGTGGAGCAGAAGACGACCAGGCCGATCACGAAGGTCTGCACCCGGCGGCGCTTCACGGCCGCCCGGGAGGCCCGCCACACGGCGCCGGTCATGCGGACGCCTCCAGGGCCCGCTCGCGCGCCACCTTGCCGTCCGCGACCTCGACCAGGCGGCTGGCGCAGCGGGTGGCCAGGTTGGGATCGTGGGTGACGATCAGCAGGGTCTGGCCGATCTGGTTGAGGTCGATCAGCAGGTCCATCACCTGCTCGCCGGAGCGGCTGTCCAGTGCGCCGGTCGGCTCGTCCGCGAGCAGCAGCGCCGGGCGGTTCATCAGGGCCCGGGCCACCGCGACCCGCTGGCGCTCGCCGCCGCTGAGCGCGGCCGGGTAGGTGTCCTTGCGGTGCGCGACGCCGAGTTCGTCCAGCAGTTCCAGGGCGCGGCGGCGCGCCTGGCGGGCCGTGGTGCCGGTCAGCTGGGCGGCCAGGGCGACGTTGTCGAGGGCGGGCAGGTCGTCGATCAGGTTGAAGAACTGGAAGATCATGCCGATGTGGCGGCGGCGGAACAGGGCCAGCCCGGTCTCGTTCAGCTGCCCGAGGTCCTGGCCGTGCACCCGGACGGTGCCGGAGGTCGGCCGGTCCAGCCCGGCGACCATGTTCAGCAGGGTGGACTTGCCGCACCCGGAGGGGCCCATCACGGCGACCGCCTCGCCCGCCCGGATCCGCAGGTCGACGCCGTCGAGCGCCTTGGCGTCGCCGAACTCCTTGTGGACCCCGGACAGCTCGACGACGGCCTGTGCGTCGTCCGGCGGGGTGGTCCCGTCGTGGTCGTTCGGCGGGGTGGTCCCGTCGTGGTCGTTGCTCATGGTGGACGACGGTAGGCGCGGGCCCCCGGGCCGGGCGTCCCACCCGGGGTGTAGCCGGGGCGGCCGTAGTACCCGGGATGTACGCGGGCGGCACCCCCGGATGATGTCGATCATGGCCTGGGCTGGGAAACTGGCGGTGTGTGGGGGACGGGGACGAACTGGGCCGCCGTAGCGGTGGCGAGTGCGGCGGTGGCGGGTACGACGGTCGCGGGGGCCGGCTGGCTGGGCGTCGCGCTCGCCCGGGCGCGGCGGCTGCACCGGGCGGCCATCGGCGAGCGCGGCTGGCTGCTGGAACGGGAGCGGGAGAGCGCCGCCCGTACCGCCGTGGACGCCGAACGGGCGCGCATCGCGGCCGAGTTGCACGACATCGTCAGCCACAACGTGAGTCTGATGGTGGTCCAGGCCGGGGCCGCGCGCGAGGTGATCGCCACCATGCCCGCGGAGGCGGCGGCGGCGATGGGCGCCGTCGAGGCCGCCGGGCGCGACGCGATGACCGAGCTGCGGCACCTGCTCGGGCTGCTCGCCCCCGCCGCCGACGGCACCGAGGAGGAGGAGGCGGACGGTTTCGCGCCGCAGCCCAGCCTGAGCCGGCTCGGGCCGCTGATCGACCGGTTCGCCTTCGCCGGGCTGCCGGTGGAGGTGCGGATCTCGGGCGAGCCGAGACCGCTGCCCGGCGGCGTCGACGTGACGGCGTACCGGATCATCCAGGAGGCGCTGACCAACGCGCTCAAACACGGGGACGGGGTGACGGCCGAGGTGACGGTGCGCTACGCGGACCACTACCTGCGGGTGGAAGTGCTCAACAGCGGGCCGAGCGTACTGGCGGGCGCCCACGCCGCGCCCGCGCAACCCGCCGACGCCGTGCCCGCGCAGCCCACCGACGCCGTGCCCGCGCGGCCCGCCCGGCCGGCCGACGGCGCCGGGCGCGGGCTGCTCGGCCTGCGCGAGCGCGTCGCCGTGTACGGCGGCGACCTCGACGCCCGGCGCCGGCTCGGCGGCGGCTACCGGGTCCGCGCCCGCATCCCGCTGGACCGGCCGTGACCGGGGCCGAGGTGCAGCGGGGGCCGGAGCAGCAGCCGGAGCGGGAGCGCCGCCCCCGGGTGGTGATCGCCGACGACCAGGAGCTCGTCCGCACCGGCTTCCGGATGATCCTCACCGCGCGCAGCATCGACGTGGTCGCCGAGGCCGCCGACGGCGCCGAGGCGGTGGCGGCCGCCGTCGCGCACCGGCCCGACGTGGCGCTGCTGGACATCCGGATGCCCGGCATGGACGGCCTGGAGGCCGCCCGCCGGATCCTCGCCCGGGCGCCCGGCTGCCGGGTGATCATGCTGACCACCTTCGACCTCGACCACTACGTCTACGCCGCCCTCGCCGCCGGGGCCAGCGGCTTCCTGCTCAAGGACGTCACCTCCGCCCATCTCGCCGCCGCCGTGCGCCTGGTGGACACCGGGGACGCCCTGCTCGCCCCCTCGATCACCCGGCGGCTGGTCGAACGCTTCGCGGCCGGCGCCCCGCGCCCCGCCCCCGGCGCCGACGGCCCGCCGCTGCACCGCAACCTCGCCCCGCTCACCCCGCGCGAGGCGGAGGTGCTGGCGCTGCTCGGACGCGGGCTGTCCAACGCCGAGTTGGCGGTGGAACTGACGCTCAGCGAGTCGACGGTGAAGACGCACGTCGCCCGGATCTTCGCCAAGCTCGATCTGCGCGACCGGGCCCAGGCGGTCGTCCTCGCGTACGAGACCGGGCTGGTCTCACCAGGGGGCAGTGTCAACTGATGTTCAGTCAACTCCCTTGATTCGCATGACAATCATCTAGCTAACTCGTTAGAGGTAACTCCCGGTCCGATTCACATTTTTGCCATTTCATGGGGGAACATCTCTCTGTCCGCGCCCGAACGAGAAATGACCGTTCGGGCGGCATTTTCAAGACATTTGGACAGGCCCGTGACTACCTCCGCCCCCGTGTGGGACTGCCCCTTCAACCACACCGACGGCCTGGAGTTCGACCCGCTCCTCAAGCGGCTGCTCACCGAGGCCCCGATCGCCAGGATCCGGCTGCCGCACGGCGAGGGCGAGGCCTGGCTCGCCACCCGCTACGAGGACGTCCGGATCGTCACCACCGACCGGCGGTTCAGCCGCGCCGCCGGCATCGGGCGCGACCTGCCCCGGATGACGCCCGCCCCGATCGCCCAGGCCGAGGCGATCAACCTGATGGACCCGCCGGGCCACAACCGGCTGCGCCGCCTCGTCGCCCAGGGCTTCACCAACCGCCAGGTCGAGCGGATGCGCCCGGCCACCCAGCGGATCGTCGACGGCTACCTCGACGAGATGGCCGAACACGGCTCCCCCGCCGACCTGGTGCACTTCCTCTCCAGCCGGCTCCCGCTCACCACCATCTGCGAACTGCTGGACATCCCCGAGCAGGACCGCGCCGAACTGCGCGGCCACGCCGTCGCCATGATGACGATGGGCCCCGGCAGCCGGGCCGGCCAGGAAACCGCCAAGGCCGCGCTGCGCGGCTACTTCACCGAGCTGACCGCCGCCCGCCGCGCCCACCCCGGCGAGGACCTGATCAGCGCCCTCGCCACCGCCCGCGACGGCGACGAACTGCTGGACGACCAGGAGCTGGCCGTCATGGCGATGGTCCTGCTGGTCACCGGCCACGACACCAGCACCTACCAGCTCAGCAACATCACCTACACCCTGCTCACCCACCCCGAACAGCTCGCCAAGCTGCGCGCCCAGCCCGACCTGCTGCCGCGCGGGCTGGAGGAGCTGCTGCGCTTCATCCCGTTCCGCCAGGGCGTCGGCATCGCCCGGGTCGCCACCGAGGACGTCGAGCTGGGCGGCGTGCTGATCCGGGCCGGCGAGGCCGTCCACGTCTCCTACCTCACCGCCAACCGCGACCCGGCGATGTACGAGCGCCCCGACGAACTCGACCTCGACCGCGGCGCCCCCACCCACATGGCCTTCGGCCACGGCCAGCACCACTGCCTCGGCGCGCACCTGGCCCGGATGGAACTCCAGGTCGCCATCGGCACCCTGCTGCGGCGCTTCCCCGGCCTGCGGCTCGCCGTCCCGCCGTCCGAACTCGACTGGCACACCGGGTCGATCTGGCGCTACCCCCGCACCCTGCCGCTCGCCTGGTGACCTCCTCCCCGCGCCACCGGCTCCGCCACGGAGCACCGCGCGGCGCCCGTCCGACGCATCCGTAGGCCGCCTGCCCGGGCCGCTCGCCAGCCCGCCCGGCCAGGCCACCCAGGGGAGACCCGCACCATGGCAACACTCTGCCGCCCGGCCATCGCCGTACCCGAGAACGTCATCACCCTCGACCAGACCCTCGACCTGGCCCGCAGCCTGCACGCCGGCCACCCGCAACTCGCCCTCGCCCTGCGGCTGATCGAGAACACCGGGGTGCGGACCAGGCACCTGGTCCAGCCGATCGAGCAGACCCTCACCCACCCGGGCTTCACCGCCCGCAACGCGGTCTACGAGCGGGAGGCCAAGCTCCGCGTCCCCGAGGTGGTCGAACGGGCCCTGGGGCACGCCGAGTTGGGCGCCCGGGACATCGACCTGATCATCTACGTGTCCTGCACCGGCTTCATGATGCCGTCGCTGACCGCCTGGCTGATCAACGCCCTGGGCTTCCGCTCCGACACCCGCCAGATGCCGATCGCCCAGCTCGGCTGCGCGGCCGGCGGCGCCGCCGTCAACCGCGCGCACGACTTCTGCCGCGCCTACCCGGGCGCCAACGTGCTGATCGTGTCCTGCGAGTTCTGCTCGCTCTGCTACCAGCCGACCGACCTCGGCGTCGGCTCGCTGCTCTCCAACGGCCTGTTCGGGGACGCCGTCGCCGCCGTGGTGATGCGCGGACACGGCGGCACCGGCGTGCACGTCGAGCGCAACGGCTCGCACCTCGTCCCGGACACCGAGAACTGGATCTCCTACGGGGTCAAGGACACCGGCTTCCACTTCCAGTTGGACAAGCGGGTGCCCGGCACCATGGAGATGCTCGCCCCGGCGCTGCGCGGCCTGGCCGTCGAACACGGTTGGGACGTCTCCGGGTTGGGCTTCTACATCGTGCACGCCGGCGGCCCGCGCATCCTCGACGACCTCTGCCACTTCCTCAACCTGGAGCCGGCCACCTTCCGGTACAGCCGCGCGACGCTGACCGAGCGCGGCAACATCGCCAGCGCCGTCGTCTTCGACGCGCTCGCCCGGCTGTTCGCCGACGGCGGCGTGGCCGACGGCACCACCGGCCTGATCGCCGGTTTCGGGCCGGGCATCACCGCCGAGATCTCGCTGGGGAGTTGGGTCGGCGAGCCGGTCGAGGCCGCCCGCCGACGGCCGCGAGCCATCTCCACCTCGGACATCACACTCGTCCATCCGAGCGCCCCCCGGCGTTTCCCGGCCGGCACTACGATCACCGAATGACCGACACCACGCACCAGGCGGACACCGACGACAGATCCGCCGAACTCGCCACCCTCTTCCCCGCGTTGCACGCCCCGCAGTACTGGACCTGGGGCCGGTACGACGCGCTGTTCTCCACCGTGCTGCCGCCGGACGAGCTGGTGACCAACATCCACCTGGTGGGCTTCACGGACGACAAGGTGGTCCTCTGCCGGGACGACCGGGACCACTGGTTCCTGCCCGGCGGCACCCGGGAGCAGGACGAGAGCATCGCCACCTGCCTGGCGCGCGAGCTGCGCGAGGAGGCCGGCGCCCGGCTGCTCGGCGAGCCGGACTGGCTCGGCGCGCACCGCTGCCGCACCGAGGACCCGACGCCGTACCGGCCGTGGCAGCCGCACCCGGAGAAGGCGTGGCTGTGGGGCTGGGCGGAGGTCGCGGTGGACTCGGCGCCGACCAACCCGGCGGACGGCGAGCAGGTGGTCGAGGTACGGGCGGTGCCGGCGGGCGAGGCGCAGCGGCTGCTGCTGGCCGGGCACGACGCCTGGTGGGGCGAGCTGATCGGGCTGGCCGTGGAGCTGCGGCGGCGGGCCGGGCGGGGCTGATCCCCCGCCCCTCCGAGCCCCCTCTCCGAGATATTCCCGCCGGGCCGGAAGACCACTGGAACGGCCGAACAACAGAGAGCATTGTCCGTTTTGCGGTGATATGACTCGGCCATGGACACCAACATGCTGGCCGTGGACTACCCGGTGCTCAACATCTTCTGGACGATGCTGGAGCTGTTCCTCTGGATCCTCTGGTTCTTCCTGCTGTTCAAGATCATCACGGACATCTTCCGCAGCCACGACCTGGGCGGCTGGGCCAAAGCCGGCTGGCTGCTCCTGGTGATCGTGCTGCCGCTGATCGGTGTGCTGGCCTACGTGATCGCCCGAGGGAAGTCGATGAGCGAGCGGGACGCCGCCCAGGTCCGGCAGAGCGAGGCCGCCGTCAAGGCCTACATCCGGGACGCGGCCGGAACCGGCGCACCCGGGGGCAGCGGCAGCCACGTGGACGACCTGGCGAGACTGGCGGACCTGAAGGAGAAGGGCGCCATCTCCGAGGAGGAGTACCAGAAGGCCAAGGACAAGCTCCTGGCCTGACCTGACCGGCCCGACCCGCACGGCGGCCGGGGCCGGCGGACGCGCAGACGTCCACCGGCCCCGGCCCCGGCCGCGGCGGTCAGCCGCTCAGCACCTCAGCGCCCCAGCGCCCCAGCCGCTCAGCGCCGCCCGGAGCGGCGGTCACCCGAGGCGTCGCCGCCGGTCAGGCCCGCACGGCGCAGCGCGTCCGCCATCGCGCTGTTCGCCAGCGACGTGCCGCCACCCGAACCGCCCGAACCGCCGGAGCCGCCGCCCTGGCCGCGCCGGTCCTGGCCGCCGCCCCGGCGCTCCTGGCGCGGCGGGCGGGCCTGCCGCTCGCCGCGGTCGCCGCCCCGGCCACGGTCACCACCGCGCTCGCCCCGGTCACCGCGGTCGCCGCCCCGGTCGCGACCGACCTCGTCGTCCAGCCGCAGGGTCAGCCCGATGCGCTTGCGCGGCACGTCCACCGAGACGACCCGGACCTTCACGATGTCGCCCGGCTTGACCACCTCGCGCGGATCCTTGACGAAGGTCCTCGACAGCGCCGAGACGTGCACCAGCCCGTCCTGGTGGACGCCCACGTCGACGAAGGCGCCGAACGCGGCCACATTGGTGACCACACCCTCCAGCACCATCCCGACCTCCAGGTCGCCGATCTTGTCGACGCCCTCCTTGAAGGTCGCGGTGCGGAACGCCGGGCGCGGGTCGCGGCCCGGCTTGTCCAGCTCGCCGAGGATGTCGGTGACGGTCGGGATGCCGAAGACCTCGTCGGCGAAGTCGCCCGGGCGCAGGGCCCGCAGCCGTTCGCCGTTGCCGATCAGCCCGCCCAGCTCCCCGCCGGTGGACGCCAGGATCCGGCGCACCACCGGGTACGCCTCGGGGTGCACGCTGGAGGCGTCCAGCGGGTCGTCGCCGTCGGGGATGCGCAGGAAGCCCGCGCACTGCTCGAAGGCCTTCGGGCCCAGCCGGGAGACGTCCTTGAGCTGTCGGCGGGTGCGGAACGGGCCGTTGGCGTCGCGGTGGGCCACGATGTTGTCGGCCAGCGTGCCGGTGATGCCGGAGACCCTGGTCAGCAGCGGCGCCGAGGCGGTGTTGACGTCCACGCCCACGGCGTTGACGCAGTCCTCGACCACCGCGTCCAGCGAACGGGAGAGCTTCACCTCGCTCAGGTCGTGCTGGTACTGGCCGACCCCGATCGACTTCGGGTCGATCTTGACCAGTTCGGCCAGCGGGTCCTGGAGGCGGCGGGCGATCGAGACCGCGCCGCGGATCGACACGTCCAGCTCCGGCAGCTCCTGCGAGGCGAAGGCGGAGGCCGAGTAGACCGAGGCGCCCGCCTCGCTGACCATCGCCTTGGTGAGGTTCAGCTCGGGGTGGCGCTTGAGCAGGTCCTCGGCGAGCTTGTCCGTCTCCCGAGAGGCGGTGCCGTTGCCGATCGCCACCAGGTCGACGTCGTGCTTCTTCGCCAGCGCGGCCAGGGTCGCGAGCGCGGCGTCCCACTTGTTGGCGGGCTGGTGCGGGTAGATCGTGTCGTACGCGACGACCTTGCCGGTGGCGTCCACCACCGCGACCTTCACCCCCGTCCGGAAACCCGGGTCCAGGCCCATGGTGGCGCGGGTGCCGGCCGGCGCGGCCAGCAGCAGATCGCGCAGGTTGGCGGCGAACACCCGCACCGCCTCCTCCTCGGCCTCGGCCCGCAGCCGCGACCGCAGGTCGATGCCGAGCCGGACCAGGACGCGGGTGCGCCAGGCCCAACGGACGGTGTCGCCCAGCCACTTGTCGGCCGGGCGGCCGTGGTCGGCGATGCCGAAGCGGGCGGCGATCCGCCGCTCGTAGTCGTTCTCGCCGGGCAGATCGCCCTCCTCGCCGTCGTACGGCGAGAGGTCGAGGTCCAGCACCTCCTCCTTCTCGCCGCGCAGCATCGCCAGGATGCGGTGCGAGGGAAGCTTGGTGTACGGCTCGGCGAAGTCGAAGTAGTCGGCGAACTTGGCGCCGTCCTGCTCCTTGCCGCCACGCACGGTGGCCACCAGCCGGCCCCGGGTCCACATCCGCTCGCGCAGCGAACCGACCAGGTCGGCGTCCTCCCCGAAGCGCTCCACCAGGATCGCCCGGGCGCCCTCCAGCGCGGCGGCCGGCTCGGCGACGGACTCGTTCAGGAACCGGACGGCCAGCGCCGCCGGATCCTGCGAGGGATCGGCGAGCAGCGTCTCGGCCAGCGGCTCCAGGCCCGCCTCACGGGCGATCTGCGCCTTGGTGCGCCGCTTCGGCTTGAACGGCAGGTAGATGTCCTCCAGCCGGGCCTTGGAATCGGCGGCCAGCACCTGCGCGCGCAGCGCGTCGTCCAGCTTGCCCTGGGCCCCGATCGACTCCAGGACGGCCGCCCGGCGCTCCTCCAGCTCCCGCAGGTAGCGCAGCCGCTCCTCCAGGGTGCGCAGCTGGGCGTCGTCCAGGGAGCCGGTGACCTCCTTGCGGTAGCGGGCCACGAAGGGCACGGTCGCGCCGCCGTCGAGCAGCTCGACCGCGGACTTCACCTGCCCGTCGCGAACGCCCAGTTCCTCGGCGATCTTGCGCTCGATCGCCTGCTGGGCCTGCCGGGCCACCTGTTCGACTGGCGTGGTCACGAAGCCGGTCACCTTCTCCTTCAGTGCTTTCGCCGTACGCCCTGCATTCTGGCAGGTGCCGGGGACAGCTCCCGGCCGCACCCGGGGCGGCCGGGCGTGGCGCCCTCCGCCCGCGACCCCAACCAGACTCAAGCAGTGCCCCGTTGCGCCTTCCTACGCTGACGCGCATGGACACCTCCCCCGCACTGGACGACTCCCGCCCGCCGGACGCCGGCCCCTCGCCGGACTCCGCCGCCCGGCTGGACGAACTCGCCGCCGCCAAGTACCTGCTGTTCACCACCCACCGCAAGAACGGCACCCCCGTGCCCACCCCGGTCTGGGTGGCGCGCGACGGCGACGCGCTGGTCTTCACCACCGTCACCCGCACCGGCAAGGTCAAGCGGCTGCGCAACCGCTCCGACGTGCTGGTCGGGCCGAGCGACATCCGCGGCACCCTGCTCGGCGAGCAGGTCCCGGCCACCGCCGTCCTCGACCCCGACCGCGCGCCCGCCTACCGGAAGCTGCTGCGCCGCAAGTACGGGCTGCTGTGCGCGATCGCGCTGACCGCGAACGTGCTGCGCTTCGGCAAGGGCGGGACGATCGGCGTGCGGGTCACGCTGAACTGAGGCCGGCCGTACGCATTCCGGGAATCCGCTGAAGGGCACCGATCCGCGCTGTACGCTGCCGGGCATGTGCGCTGCCACCCGGATGCACCCCGACGGACTGGTCATCGACGCGGCCCTGGTACGGCGGTTGATCTCCGCCCAGTTCCCGGACTGGGTCGGCCTGCCGGTCACACCGGTCACCTCCACCGGGACGGACAACGCGATGTTCCGCCTCGGGCCCGAACTCGCCGTCCGGCTCCCCCGGGTGGAATGGGCGGCCGGGGACGTCCGCCGCGAGAAGCAGTGGCTGCCCGCGCTGGCCCCCCGACTGCCACGGCCGATACCCGCCCCGCTCGCGGTCGGCCGGCCCGCCGCCGGCTACCCCTGGGAGTGGTCGGTGCTCCGCTGGTTCGAGGGCGCCAACCCGGTCGTCGGCGCCCTCGCCGCCCCCGGCGCACTCGCCCGCGACCTCGCCGCCTTCGTCAACGCCCTGCGCGCCGTCAACCCGGCCGGCGGCCCGGCCGGCCACCGCAGCGTCCCGCTCGCCTCCCGCGACGGCGCCACCCGCGCGGCCATCGCCCAACTCGCCGGAGCGGTCGACACCCACGCCGCAACCGCCCTGTGGGACAAGGCGCTTCGCCTCTCCGAGTACGCCGGCCCGCCCTCCTGGATGCACGGCGACCTCACCCCCGGGAACCTCCTGCTCGACCGGTCCGGCCGGCTCGGCGCCGTCCTCGACTTCGGCCTGATGGGCGTCGGCGACCCCACCGCCGACCTGATCGTCGCCTGGAACCTGCTGCCCGCCTCCGCCCGCCCTGCCTTCCGCGCCGCCCTCCGCGCCGATGACGCCATGTGGGCCCGTGGCCGCGCCTGGGCCTTCTCCATCGCGCTGGTGACGATCCCCTACTACCGTCACACCAATCCGGGCCTCACCGCCAACGCCCGTCACGTCGTCCGCGAGGTGCTCGCCGACCGCAGCACCTGATCAGTCCGCCGCGAGGCCGGCGATACCGACGCAGACCCGCTGGGCGGCGTCGGGCGCGGCGTCGACCTCGTCGACGAGGTCGAGCTCCCCCGGTTCGTCCAGCGCCGCTTCACCCTCGGCTACTGAGTGACGGGCGGGGCCAACCGGGCCCACGAGCGGCCCTCGGCGGGGTCGTACCCCCAGGCGGCGCAGAGCCGCCGCACCAGCCGAAGACCCGGGCAGTCCGGCCCCGCGCGGCCGGACTGCCCGATGGCGGTGACCTCGATCCAGAGGCCGGCGGGGGCGGAGTACTCGAAGAGCACGTCGATGAGGTGGTGTGCAGGGGGAGTCCGGACCGCACTGGCGACCAGCTCGGTGACGATCAACTCGCCGTCGCCCGCGTAGTGTTCACCGTCCTTGAGGTCGGAGAGGAACCCCCGGAGCACCACCCGGGCGGCGGTCGGCGAGGAAGGGTGTCGCGGGAGCGTGCACAGCTGATCGGCGAGGGCTCTGTCAAGGGCTTCGGGCATAGCGGTGCCACCTTTGGATGCATTGAGGATTTCGCGCGCGGGCAGGCCGCTTCGTGCACTCACTAGTGCGATTGCGCGATCAGTTCCATGATTAAGCATCGGCGATCACCGTGCCGGTGACGAGTGATCAGCCGGTTCCAGGGAACGTCCTGACACAGGGGGCCTGCGCCGTGACCCGCAAGAAGTCCACGAACCCAAACCTGCGATCGAGTGCGGGCGCCGTGTTCGGCGCGGTGCTGAAGCAGCTGAGAGAGTCGAAGGGGATGCCACAGGGCCAGCTGGCGGTCCTCATCCCGTGCAGCCGCCCGCACATCTCCCGCATCGAGGCCGGCACCCGCAACCCGCAGGAGGACTTCGTCCTCACGGCGGACCGACTGCTGGAGGCGGGCGGCCAGTTGATCGATCTCTGGAAGGAGATCGACTGGTACGCACGGGTGGAACACCCCGACTGGTTCCGACGCTACGCGGGCTACGAGAACAAGGCCTCGAAGATCGGCGAGTTCCAGGTGGCCCTCATCTCAGGACTCCTCCAGACAGAGGGGTACGCCCGCGCACTGCTTGGATCGGGTGACGCGGCGGGCAACCCCGAACTTGTCGAGGAGCTGGTGGTCTCACGTATCGCCCGCCAGCACCGACTGACGGCCCCTGGGGGCCCGCTCCTCATGGTCGTCCACTCCGAGGCCGCACTGCACTCGCTCATCGGCGGTCCCGAGGTGATGTACGAGCAGCTCGGCCACCTGTTGGCGGTTGGTCGGATGCCCAATGTCGTCATTCAGATCGCGCCGTTCAGCCTCGGCGAACGCATCCCGTTCGACACTCTCGTCTCCTTCCTCACCTCCCCTGACGGCCGGACGAGGCTCTATTCCGAGAGCCTGGACCAGGGACACTTCATCGAAGATCCCATGGAAGTCCAGCGCAAGCAGCGGGCCTATGATCTGCTCCAGGCGGACGCGCTGTCGCCGCGTGAGAGCGCCGATCGGATCCGCAGCGTCAGGGAAGGACTTCTCAACATGATCGCCACCAAGACCGACGCCCCATGGCGCAAGTCCAGCTACAGCGGTAACAACGGCGGCAACTGCGTCGAGGTGGCGACCACCCACCCCGGGCGGCTCGTCCGTGACTCGAAGGACCCCGAGGGCCCCGTCCTCGACTTCAGCCCCGTCGCCTGGCAGTCCTTCATCGACGCCGTCCGCACCGGCCGACTGCACTGACGGGGGCTGCCACCAGCGGTGGCCGTTGCTATGGTTCTCCCCGCCACTACGGGTAGGGGGACGACTTGGCACGCAGAAGCAGTGTGATCGACGTCAGAGTGAGCCGGCGGGTGCTGTGGGTGGGCGGCGACGCCTACCCGCTCCACAACATCGCCCGGGCCCGGCAGTTCCAGCTGCTGCCGCCCAAGCGCGCACGGGTGATCATCCGGTTCGTCCGGCAGGTGATCGGCCTGCTGGTGGCCACCACCCTCCTCGGTTCGCTGCTCGGGAGCGGCGCGAACCAGGAGACGACCAAGAACGTGATCGGCGTGGTGGCGCTCGCACTCTTCGCGGCCAGCCTCTACCGGCTGGTCAAGCGGCTGCAGATGCGCACGGTCTACCAGCTGATCATCGAGACCTCCAGCTCCTCGAACACGGCGGTGGTCAGCCACGACGCCCAGCAGGTCGGCAACCTGATCCAGCTGATCATGGAAGCGATCGACAACCCGCTGGCCGAGTTCGCCCTCCAGGTGGAGAACGTCCACATCGGCGACCAGATCAACCAGTACGGCGACCACAACACCGGAAAGAAGGTCAGCCTGTGAGCGGCGGCATCCACTTCGGGGACTCGGTCACCCAGCACGGCGACCACAACATCGGCATCATCAAGCACCAGGGTCCGGCCGACCCGCAGGCCGCGATGCGCGAACTCATCGCGGCCGTACGCCAGTTGCGCGAGCAGGTGCCGGCCGAGGACCGCGAGGTGCTGGACGAGTCGCTGGCGGACCTCGGCGGCGGGCAGGCCACCCCGCCCGCCACCCTGCGCCGCGCCCTGCGCAACATCTCCGGCGTCGCCGCCCTCGCCGCCGCCGGCGCCCCGGTGGTGGAATCGATCCGCCGCATCCTGGACTCGCTGAGCTCCTGAGCAGCGGGCAGCGCCCGGCAGACGACACGCAACCGCGAGTAAATGTCATACCGGGTCAGGAACCTGTCCGGGTCAAGGCCTGCTGCTAGCCTGACGCCATGAGCGGACTGCGGGAACGGAAGAAGGAGCGGACGCGGCGGGCGATCTCCGAGGCCGCGATCGCGCTCTTCCTGGAGCGCGGCTTCGACCCGGTCCCGGTGGCGGACGTCGCGGCCGCCGCCGAGGTGTCGAAGCCGACGCTGTTCAGCTACTTCTCCACCAAGGAGGACCTGGTCGTCCACCGGTTCGCCGACCACCAGGACCAGGCCGCCGGTGTGGTCCGCGGCCGGGCGGTCGGCGAACCGGTGCTGGCCGCCCTGCACCGGGACTTCCTGGACGGGCTCACCCGGCGCGACCCCATCACCGGGCTCAACGACGACCCCCGGGTCCTGGCGTTCAGCGATCTGGTGTACTCCACACCGAGCCTGAAGGCCCGGGGCGCCGAATACCTCGCCCGCGCCGAACAGTCCCTCGCCCGGGCGCTGCACGAGGCCCCCGACCTGGCCCCGCCCCGGCGCCTCACCGCCCCCCTCCTCGCCGCCCAGGTCACCGCCGCCCAGCGGGTCCTCGCCGAACACAACTGGCACCGGATCCGGGACGACGGCCAGACCGCCGACGAACTCCACTTCGAGGCCGCCACCAACGCCGACCGCGCCTTCGAACTCCTCACCGCCGGCTACGAAGGCGCCGCTGAGCGCTGAGGCACCACCGGACACCCGGGCACCGCTGGTTAGAGTGCCGCGCATGACAATGCGTCAGCTCACCTTCGAACGGTGCCCGACTACGAAGGGCTGGTCTACCACAACCTCTCGATCGAGCACCGCCCCTACGACCAGGCCGAGATCGACCCGGACGTCGACCCCTGGCGGTACCTCGCCGACCGCTTCGCCGAGGTCGCCGAGGACGGGGTGGAGGAGATCCGCGAGGCCCTGGAGGTGATCACCGCCGCCGAGGAGCCCGTGGCCTTCCACTGCGCCTCCGGCAAGGACCGCACCGGGCTCATCGCCGCCCTCGCCCTCACCCTGCTCGGCGTCTCCGAGGACGACGTCGCCGCCGACTTCGCCCTCACCGAGCTGGCCACTCCGCACCTCATCGCCGAGTGGCACGCCGCCCACCCCGGCCGCACCCTCCGCTGGCCCGGCTACGGACGCGCCCCCGAGACGGTCATCCGCCTCGCCCTCGCCGACCTCGCCACCCGCCACGGCTCGGTCGAGGACTACGCCACCGGCGCCCTCGGCCTCTCCCCCGCCCGGATAGCCGCCCTCCACTCCCGCCTGCTCACGGCCTGACCTCGCCTGAGGGGTAGTCAACGGCCAAGAAGGTGAAGGGAGTTCACTCGAACACAGGTTGACCTAAACATGTCATGTCGCGTTGCCTCCGCCTCCGCCGCGCTGCCAGGATCGGGCCACTGCCCAGACGAACCAACGGGAGAAAACCATGAGGATGCGTTCCGTTCTGCCCGTCGCCCTGCTGGCCGTGGCCGGCCTGTTCGCCGGCGCCAACACCGCCTCGGCGGCGGGGTACCCCGGCTACCAGTGCTTCAAGACCGCCGACCGCGTCGAGTACTGCAGCGACGCCAAGGTCAAGAACCACACGGCGGGCTCCAACTGGATCAAGACCTGCCCGGCCGACGTCGTGGCGCACATGGGCAAGCCGTACATCGCGGCGAAGCGCCCCTCCGCCGCGCACAGCTGTTAGCACCGGGCACCAGGAACACCGGGCCCGCCCGGCAGACACCTGCCGGGCGGGCCAGGTCGTTGCGGCGGGCGGCCGCTAGCGGCGGCGCGGGCCACCCGGGCGGCCGCCGTTGCGCGGCTTGCGGGGGGCGCGCGCACCGGTGGCGGCGGCCGCCGGGGCAGGGGCCGTGACGGGCCAGTGGGTGGGGCGGACGAGGGCAGCGGGCAGACGGGTGGTGGCGTCGCCACGGGCCGCGTTCAGCTGGGCCTGGGTGAGGAAGAGGGCCTCGGTGAGGTCGGCGCCGGAGAGGTCGGCGTCGCGCAGGTCGGCGCCGACGAGGTCGGCGAGGCGCAGGTCGGCCCCGCCGAGGTCGGCGGCGACGAGCAGGGCGCCGCGCAGGTTGGCCCCGCGCAGGTCGGCGCCGCGCAGACGAGCTCCGAAGAGGTCGGCGCCGCGGTGTTCGCGGCGGCGGGGGACGGCGGCGCGGACGAGTTCGCTGGCGCGCAGCAGCAGGTCGCTGACGCGCTGCCGGTGGGCGGGGACGTCGACGGCGAGGATCTCCTCGGGGGTGCCGCCGGCGAGCCGGTCGGTCTCCTCCAGGGCCTGCCGCAGGTCGGCGTGGACCGGGCGGGCGGGGGCGTAGCCGAGCGCCTCGGTGAGGTACCAGAGCAGTTCGTGGAGCTGGCGCACCACCGGGAAGACGTCGTACATGGGCTTGGCGTCGGCCGGCGCCTCGCGCCAGCTGCGGCCGCCGAAGGTGACCTGGGAGACGCGCTGCCCGGCGCCGAAGCAGTCGTAGACGGTGCAGCCCTGGAAGCCCCGGTCGCGGAGGCGTTCGTGGATGCCGCAGGTGAAGTCGGTCTGCAGGTTGCGGCACGCGCTGCCGGCGGCCTTGTCGACGGCGAAGTCGGCGCCGGCGCCGAAGGGCAGGGCGACGCAGCAGAGGCCGAAGCAGCTGGTGCAGTCGGAGCGCAGCTCGGTCGGCTGAGCCGCCGTGGGGTGCTGCGGCGGCTCGGTCTCGCGCACGTCGCGTGGTCCTTCCAGCGTGGGCACCGGCCGTCCGGTGCGTCGAACCGCCAAGCCTACTGGGCGCTGGTCACACCCACCCCACCCCCAGTAAGGTGTCAATCGGCAGTGCACCTATTACGAGGTGCGCCCATGGCGCAGTGCGCCCACGGCATACGGGGGTAGGAATGCAGGACCCGAGCATCAACGAGCTCGTCCGGATGTGGATCGCCGGCTGGAGCGTCTCGCGCGGCGCGGCCGAAGCGGTGGACGAGCCCTGGGGCTGGACGATCGACGTCGGCGTGGTCGGCCACGTCGCCCGGCACGTGCTGCCCGAGCCGACCGAGCCCGACGTCCGCAAGATCGCCGAGGCGACCACCGCACCGGGCACCTGGCTGAAGCTGTTCACCGAGGACGCCGTCGCCCGGCCCTGGCTGGGCCCGCAGTGGCGGCTCGACCAGCCGGGGTACCTGATGACCGTCCCGCTGACCGCCGATCGGCCCGAGGTGCCGGCCGGCTACACGGTGACCACCTGGACCCGGGGCGGGATCGTCCGGACCCTGGTCCGCACCGAGGCCGGACACCTCGCCGCACGCGGCCAGGCGGGCCTGGCCGGCCCCGTGGCCGTCCCGGACCAGATCCTGACCGCGCCCGAGCACCGGCGCCGGGGCCTGGGCGCCCTGGTGATGCGGACCCTGCAGAACGCCGGGCACCAGGCGGGCGCCGACACCGCCGTCCTGGTCGGCACCCCGGACGGCCGGGCGCTCTACACCGCGCTCGGCTGGACCACCCGCTCCCCGATGGCGAGCCTGTTCTACGAGCCCGCAGTCGAGCCCGCCGCCGAACCTGCGGCCGAACCCGTCGCAGAACCCACAGCCGAACCCGCAGCCGAGCCCGGAGCCGAGTAGGGCAGCAGCTCGGCCCGCTTCGGCGGCCGGCCGTCGCCGGAGGAGCGCCCGGTGAGCCGGCGGCCGATCCACGGCCCCAGGTGGCCGCCCAGCCAGCGGGCGTCGGCGCGCAGCCGCTCGGCCCGGCCGGGCGGGGCGGCGGGCGGCAGCGGGGCGCGCCAGTCGAAGGCGGCGGGGCGGCCGAGCGCCTCCAACACCCCTTCGGCGACCCGGCGGTGGCCCTCGGGCGACAGGTGCAGGCGGTCCTCGCCCCAGAGCCGGCGGTCGTCGAAGCAGGGAGCGGCGAACAGGTCGACGACGGCGACGCCCTCGTCCTGGCCGAGCTCGTGCACGAAGGCCTTCATCCGCAGGATGGCCGGGAGCAGCCGGGCGCTGCCCGCCATCCTGCGGGTCGGGTCGGTGCTGGTGAACAGCACCACGGTGGCGCCGGTGGCGCGCAGTTCCTCGGCGCAGCGGCCGAGCAGCCGCTCGACCCGGGCGATGTCGCAGCCGGGGCGCAGCGCGTCGTTGAGGCCGCCGACGAGGGTCACCAGGTCGGCGCCCATCGCGGTGGCGGCGGGGAGCTGCTCGTCGTGGATCTGGCCGATGAGCTTGCCGCGGACGGCGAGGTTCGCGTAGCGGAACCCGCCGTCACCCCCGGCCTCGGCGGCGAGCGCGTCGGCGACCCGGTCGGCCCAGCCCCGGTAGTGGCCGTCGGGCAGCAGGTCGTCGCACATGCCCTCGGTGAAGGAGTCCCCGACGGCGACGTAACTGCGGTAGGTGGTGGGCACGGGCGGTCTCCGCTCTCCTCCGATGGCTCCGTGGCCCGACGATGCTACGCGCGGCCGGTCCGGGCACCGGCATCGGACCCCGGCACCGGCACCGGCACCGGCACCTGACCCGCGACGGGCGCCCCGTCGTCCGCCGTGCGGGGGGTGAACCAGTGCTCGCGGACGGCGTCGGTGGGCCGCTGCTCGCCGAGGGCGGGCAGGCCCCACTCCCCCAGCGCCTCGATCACCGGGCGCAGTTCGCGGCCGCGTTCGGTGAGCTCGTAGACCGTGGCGTTGGCGGGCCGTTCGAGCCGGCGGCGCAGCGCCAGGCCGTCGCCCTCCAGCTGCTTGAGCCGGGCGGCGAGGATGTCGGTGGAGACGCCGGGCAGGTCGGCGTGCAGGTCGGTGTATCGGCGCGGGCCGCCGAGGAGTTCACGGACGATCAGGAGGCTCCAGCGCTCCCCCACCGCGTCCAGGGCGCGGGCGACGGCGCAGTACTGGTCGTAGCTTCGGCGTGACATGTGGATCAGCATAGCCAAAAGGTTGGACTTTCCAAGTGCCAACTTGGTAGAACAAAGCATCAGCAACGATGCGGTGGTGACGGTCGGGAGGCCGCAGTGGAGTTTCGGCAGTCCAGCAAGCTGAACAACGTGTGCTACGAGATCCGCGGCCCGGTGGTCGACCAGGCCAACGCCCTGGAGGAGGCCGGGCACAGCGTGCTGCGGCTGAACACCGGCAACCCGGCGCCGTTCGGCTTCGAGGCGCCCGAGGAGATCATCCAGGACATCATCCGCAACCTGCCCAAGGCGCACGGCTACAGCGACTCGCGCGGCATCCTGCCCGCCCGCCGCGCGGTGGTGCAGTACTACCAGCAGCGCGGCGTGACCGGGGTCGGCGTCAACGACGTCTACCTCGGCAACGGCGCCTCCGAGCTGATCCAGATGGCCGTCACCGCGCTCGTCGACGACGGCGACGAGGTGCTCGTCCCGATGCCGGACTACCCGCTGTGGACGGCCGTGGTCCGGCTGGCCGGCGGCAAGGCCGTGCACTACCTGTGCGACGAGCAGGCCGACTGGTACCCGGACCTCGACGACATCGCCGCCAAGATCACCGCCCGCACCAAGGCCATCGTCGTCATCAACCCCAACAACCCCACCGGCGCGGTCTACCCGAAGGAACTGCTGGAGGGCATCCTCGACCTCGCCCGCCGCCACCAGCTGATGGTCCTGGCCGACGAGATCTACGACAAGATCCTCTACGACGACACCGAGCACCACTGCCTCGCCGCCCTCGCCGACGACGTCCTCACCCTCACCTTCAACGGCCTCTCCAAGGCCTACCGGGTGGCCGGCTTCCGCAGCGGCTGGCTGGTCGTCTCCGGGCCCAAGCAGCACGCCACCGACTACCTGGAGGGCCTGACCATGCTCTCCGGCATGCGGCTGTGCCCCAACGTGCCCGCCCAGTTCGCCGTCCAGGCCGCGCTCGGCGGCCACCAGTCCATCAACGACCTGGTGCTGCCCGGCGGCCGGCTCACCGAGCAGCGCGACGTCGCCTTCAAGGCCCTCAACGAGATCCCCGGCGTCAGCTGCGTCAAGCCCAAGGGCGCCCTGTACGCCTTCGCCCGGCTCGACCCGGCGGTGCACCGGATCGTCGACGACGAGCAGTTCGTGCTGGACCTGCTGCTCCGCGAGAAGATCCACGTCGTCCAGGGCACCGGCTTCAACTGGCCCCGCCCGGACCACTTCCGCTTCGTCACCCTGCCCCGCGCCGACGACCTGGAGACGGCCATCAACCGCATCGGCCGCTTCCTCGCGACGTACCGGCAGAGCTGAGCGCACCCGACACGTCCTAGGCTTGTCGGCCATGACCGTCCTGCGTTCCGTCGCCCTGTTCGTCGTCGCCGCCCTCGCCGAGATCGGCGGCTGCTGGCTGATCTGGCAGAGCGTTCGCGAGCAGCGGCCGTGGTGGCTGGCCGGGCTGGGGGTGGTGGTGCTCGGCGGGTACGGCTTCGTCGCGGCGCTCCAGCCGGACAGCCACTTCGGCCGGGTGCTGGCCGCGTACGGCGGGGTGTTCGTCGCCGGGTCGCTGCTCTGGGGCGTGGTCGTGGACGGCTTCCGGCCGACCCGCTACGACGTGGTGGGCGCGCTGGTCTGCCTGGCCGGGGTCGCGGTGATCATGTACGGGCCCCGGCGCTGAGCGCACCGGGCCCGCCACGCACTGGGCCCTCCACGCACGGGGTCGTCCACGCACGGGGCCCCGGCGTCGAGGTGCGGACTCCTCGACGCCGGGGCCCGGCAAGCCGGTTCGGGGACTACCAGCCCCAGCCGCCGCCCTGACCGTCGTCGTCGTGGTCCGAGTCCCAGCCCTCGCCGACCTTGCGCAGGATCGTGTAGTTGTCGATCTGCGTGCCGTCCTCGGCCAGCGCGGTCACCTTCATGGACGACTTCTGGCCCAGGTGGGCCGGGGTGACGTCGACCTTGATGAAGGAGTAGCCGGTGTAGCGCACCCGCGACCACTGGACGGTCTCGGGGACCTTCACCTTGCCCTTCCCCCAGTAGTAGGTCTTCACCTCGTCCTGGTGGTTCTCGTGCCCCTCGTAGGTGTCCGGCACGTCGAACTTGTACAGGCTGCGCCCGGCCGCGCCCGCGGTCACGTAGACGACGCCGTCCTTCGCCGGCTCGATGGTGGCGCCGCTCGGCACCTGCTTCGAGACCTTGTTGCCGAGGATCGCGTCGGTGCGCTCGTAGATGTGGTTGTGGCCGTTGATGACCAGGTCCACCCGGAACTTCTCGAACAGCGGCACCCAGGCCTCGCGGACACCGCCCTCGGAGGCGTGCGCGACGGTGGTGGAGAAGGCGCAGTGGTGGAAGAAGACCACGACGAAGTCGATCGTCTCGTCGTTGCGCAGGTCCTTGAGGGTGCGCTCCAGCCACTTGGTCTGCTTGTTCGCCGAGATGCCCAGGTTGGCCGGGATCTCGTAGGAGACGTCGTTGGCGTCGAGCGAGATGACGCCGACGTTCTTGTAGCGGAAGGTGTAGACGCCGGGGACCTTGCGCGGGTCCGGGCCGTTGTCCGGGAGGAAGAAGCGGGTGTTCTCGCCGCCGTACCCGTTGGGCGAGTACCAGGCCTCGATGTCGTGGTTGCCGTAGGCGACCATCCACGGCACGGTCGCCGCGACCGTCTCGGTCTGGACCAGGAAGTCGTCCCAGGTCCTGGCGTTGTACACGGACTTGTCGGGGTCCGTGCCGGAGCCCGCCGGGTCGGCGTAGCAGATGTCGCCGGCGTGCAGGTGGAAGGACGGCTTCTGGGCCAGGATGACGTGGTCGTTGCCGGCCGCGTGCGAGCTGACGCCCTGGTCGCCGAAGGCGGTGAAGGTGAACGGCTCGTAGACCTTGCCCCAGCGGTGGTCGCGGGAGGGCGCGGTGCGGAAGGTGTGCAGGGTGGAGATCTGCTGCTGCGAGGCCGGGTCGAAGCCCTCGTGGCCGACACCGTAGTAGTAGGTGGTGTCGGGGTGCAGGTCCTCCAGCGCCACGTGCAGGTAGTACTGGTCCACCGGCTGGCTGTTCGGGCTCAGCGCCGGGGTGTGCAGGGTGCGGACCTCGGCCTGGAGCTTGTGGCTGAGCTCCCACGGGGTCTTGCCGAAGCGCAGGAACGGCTTCTTGACCGGCGCCGGGACCTGCCAGGAGATGCGGAACTGGGTGTCGGGCTCGGGCCCGAACTGGAGGTGGCGCCCGATCGGCGCGACCAGCGAACCGTCGACACCGGCCGTCGTGGCACCGGTCAGCAGCTGCGGGCTCGCCGGCGCGGCGAAGGCCGTTCCACTGCCCAGCGCGCCGCCGACGGCGACGGCACCGACGGTCACGGCGCCGGCGCGCAGCATCCGGCGGCGGGAGAAGCGGGCCCGCAGGTACTCGTGCTGCTCGGCCGTGCTCATGCGGTCCGCGAGCTTGGCCGGTACGCCCATGTGAGGGATATCCATGCGCGGGACTCTTCCAGCGGCGCGTTGACCGCACACGGACGCGGGGTGAACGGGCCGCAGCGCGCCGCCCATTCGAACGCCAATGTTCGACCATGATCAGGTAAAGGAGCGCGCCCGCCCCGGACCGACCCCGGATCATGGCCCCGGCCGGCGGCGCGGCCTGAGCCGCCGTCGGCGCCGCCGCGGACGGGGGCGCTCAGCCGGAGGGCTCGTCCCAGGTGGAGGGGGACCGGTTGCCGGTGCCGTCGCAGGTGCGGCAGATCTCGTCCCGGTAGGCGTGCTTGGCGCCGGTCGCGTCCACCCGGTAGCGGACGTACACCCCGGTGCCGTCGCAGAGGAAGCAGTTGCCGCCCCCGCCGCCCACCTCGGTGGTCCCGGTGCCCTGACAGGTCCGGCAGCTGAGACCGGCGGTCCGGCCGGTGCCCGCGCAGATCCGGCAGACCGTCGTCATCGTCGTCCTCCCTGGGCGGAACCGCTGGCAGCCACCGGTCATGGTAGTGGGACCGCCGAGGGCGGCGTCCAGCGGATCCTGCTCGGCCGCCGGATCGGCCAACCCCGCTGCGTCCCAACCGTGATGAGGACGGATCGACTCCACCGTCCGCTACTCCGCCAGGCCCTCGCGGACCCGGCGGGACACCGAGATCAGCTGGAGGTCGAGCAGCCCGGGCGGGTCGGCCAGCCCGGGGCCGCCCGCGTGCACCCAGGCGGCTATCTCGTCGATCATGTCGTCCGCCAGCACGAAGCCCAGCCAGACCGGACGCCCGCCCGCCGCCCGCCCCTCCCCGGAGGGGCCGACCACCACCACGTTGGACTGGGTGCACACGTCCAGGCACTTGACCGCGCGGACCCGGCCCGCCGCACCCACCGCCGCCCGCAGCCGCTCGTACTGCCCGGCGTGGTCCACCCCCGGGTGCTTGGCCTCGGTGCCGCAGCAGCAGCCCCGGCAGACGGTGACGGTCACCGGGGAGGCGGCCGCCTGCTTGCGGTCCCGGTCTCGGCGGCTCATCGGCTCTGGAACTCCTCCTGGTCACGGGGCACGCTGCACGCGCAGCCTACCCGGCATGCCAAGAGTCACTGCCGGGTACCGGGTGCCGGGGTTCGGCGGCGGTCCGTAGGATGCCCCCATGGGACACGCGACCACCGAGAAAGCCGTACCGCGGATGCGCCTGGACGCCTCCAACGCGGCCAAGGTCGCGACCACCCTCCAGGCGCTGGCCACCCCCTCCCGGCTGCTGATCCTCGCCGAACTGCGCGAGGGACCGCGCGCGGCCACCGAACTCGCCGACGCCGTGGGCATGGAGCAGTCGGCCTGCTCCCACCAGCTGCGGCTGCTGCGCAACCTCGGCCTGGTCGTCGGCGAGCGCCGGGGCCGCTCGGTGGTCTACTCCCTGCACGACGACCACGTCGCCGCCCTCCTCGACCAGGCCGTGTACCACGTCGAGCACCTGCGGCTGGGCCTCACCGACGAGCGCTGAGGCCGCACGCACCGGTCTACGCCGTGGCCTGAGCCGCCGCGCGGCCGGCGGTGCGGCCGGAGAAGAGGCAGCCGCCGAGGAAGGTGCCCTCCAGGGAGCGGTAGCCGTGGACGCCGCCGCCGCCGAAACCGGCGGCCTCGCCCGCGGCGTAGACGCCCGGAAGGGGTTCGCCGTCGGGGCGCAGGACGCGCGCGGAGAGGTCGGTCTCCAGACCGCCGAGGGACTTGCGGGTGAGGATGTTGAGCCGGACGGCGATCAGCGGGGCGGCGCCCGGGTCGAGGATGCGGTGCGGCGGGGCCACCCGGATCAGCTTGTCGCCGAGGTAGCGGCGGGCGCCGTGGACGGCGGTGACCTGGAGGTCCTTGGCGAAGGGGTTGGCGAACTGCCGGTCGCGGGCCTCGACGGCGCGGCGCAGTTCGGCGGGGTCGATCAGCGCCTCGCGGGTCCTGGCGTTCATGCCGCGGGCGAGGTCGGCGAGGTTGCCCGCGACGACGAAGTCGGGCCCGTGCCGCAGGTGGCTTCGGACCGGACCGGGGGCGCCGGGCAGGGCGCGGCCGAGGACGCCGCGCACGGACTTCCCGGTCAGGTCCGGGTTCTGCTCGGAGCCGGAGAGGGTGAACTCCTTCTCGATGATGCGCTGGTTGAGCACGAACCAGGTGTGCCCGTACCCGGTGGACATGATGTGGTCGAGCGTGCCGAGGGTGTCGAAGCCGGGGAAGAGCGGGACGGGCAGCCGGTTGCCGCGCGCGTCCAGCCAGAGCGAGGACGGGCCGGGCAGGATGCGGATGCCGTGCCGGGCCCAGATCGGGTCCCAGTTCTCGATGCCCTCGGTGTAGTGCCACATCCGGTCGCCGTTGATGAGGCTGGCACCGGCGTCGCCGGCGATGCCGAGCATCAGCCCGTCGACGTGGGCGGGGACGCCGGAGAGCAGTTTGGCGGGCGGGGTGCCGAGCCGGGCGGGCCAGGCCTTGCGGACGAGGTCGTGGTTGCCGCCGATGCCGCCGGAGGTCACGATCACGGCCTGGGCACGCAGTTCGAACCGTCCGGCGGCCTCGCGCGAGCTGGCCTCGCCGCGGGCCGCCGAACTGGGCACCAGCACCTCGCCGGTGACGGTGTCGGTGACGCCCGCGGTGGCGGCCAGGCCGGTGACCCGGTGCCGGAAGCGCAGGTCGACCAGCCCGCGGGCGGCCGCGGAGCGGACCCGGCGGACGAAGGGCTCCAGCAGTCCGGGCCCGGTGCCCCAGGTGATGTGGAAGCGGGGCACCGAGTTGCCCGGGCCGTCGGCGAGGAGGCCGCCGCGCTCGGCCCAGCCGACGACGGGGAAGAACCGCACGCCCAGGCCGTGCAGCCAGGAGCGCTTCTCGCCGGCCGCGAAGTCGACGTAGGCCTCGGCCCAGCGGCGCGGCCAGGCGTCCTCGGGCCGGTCGAAGCCGGCGGTGCCGAACCAGTCCTGGCGGGCGAGGGCGTGCGAGTCGCGGATCCGCATCCGGCGCTGCTCGGGCGAGTCGACCAGGAAGAGGCCGCCGAAGGACCAGTGCGCCTGGCCGCCGAGCGAGGCCGCGGGCTCCTGGTCGAGCAGGATCACCTTCCGTCCGGCGTCGGCGAGTTCGGCGGTGGCGGCGAGTCCGGCGAGTCCTGCTCCGATGACGATGACGTCGGCGTCCAGGGCCATGCGCAGTCCTCCGTCGCGGCGGGCGGGACGGCGCGCGCGGGGTGGGCGCCGTCGCTGTGCGCCCGATACTGCGGCCTGCGGTGACGTCCGGTCAACCGGCCGGTAACAACCGAGTGCGGCAATTCCGCTCCACACCGTTTCGGAAATGTCTTCGATACACGGTGGAGCGAAATGCGAAATGCGATCTGACGGAATTTCGGAAATTTCCGCGCACGGCATGGACGTCCACGAAACCAACAAGTAACTTACCTGCGAGTAGCCGCGGCCCGGCACGACCCCCACCCGTCGTTTCTCTCCCCCCAGGAGGAACCGTGCTCCGCCCTGCCCGGAAACCCCGATACCTGCGCAGCTCCACCGCGCTCGCCTCCGTCGCCCTGGGCGCCGCCCTCGCGCTCACCTCCACCAGCGCCCAGGCCGCCACCCCGGCGCCCAAGCACCTCGTGGCGCTCGGCGACTCCTACGCCGCCGGCGCGGGCGTGCCCGGCCAGTCGGCGGGCCTGTGCCTGCGCTCCGACCGCAACTACGGCCACCTGGTCGCCGCCGCCCTCAAGGCCGGCGCGTACACCGACGTCACCTGCGCCGCCGCCAAGGTCAAGGCCATGACGCAGCCGCAGTACGACGCCTTCATCCGGGTCAACGACCCGCAGCTGGACGCGGTGACCCCCGACACCGACCTGGTCACCCTCGGCATCGGCGGCAACGACCTCGCGGCCAGCGACCTCGGCCTCGGCGAACTCGTCGCCACCTGCATCGCCGGCGCGGTCGTCAACCCGCTCGGCACGCCCTGCAAGGACGTCTACCACCACGGCTACTGGGACTGGAGCAGCTGGTCCTGGCAGTACGGCAACGACGACCTGGCCGAGCGGATCACCAGCAGCATCGCGCCGCAGGTCGCCGACACGCTGCGGCGCATCCACGCCAAGGCGCCGCGGGCCCGGGTGCTGCTGGTCGGCTACCCGTCCGTGCTGCCCGCCGACGGCCGCTCGTGCATCCTGCGCCAGCCCGTGACCCCGGGCGACGTCGAGTACATGCACGGCGTGCTCGACAAGCTGAACGCCGCACTCAAGAGCACCGCGGCGGCCGGCGGCGCGACGTACGTCGACACCGCCACGCCCACCGCCGGGCACGACGTGTGCTCGGACGACCGCTGGATCGAGGGCGCGCTGCCCGGCTCGCCCGCCGTGCCGTTCCACCCGAACGCCACCGGCGAGAAGGTGATGGCGGACGCGGTGCTCGCCGCGCTGCGGTAGGCCCCGCAAACCCCGAGGGGGCGGTGACCGGACTCCGGTCACCGCCCCCCCTCGGGGTTTGTGCTACTCCGACTTGGCGGCCGCGGCGGCCAGGCCGGCCGACCACTTCTCCTCGACCTTGCCGAACTTCCAGTAGGCGATCGCCGCGACCCAGGTCAGCACGAACAGGCCGACGATCGCGTAGCCGACGAAGTTGAGGTCCAGCCCGCCGATCCAGGCGATCGGGCCGCTGGTGATGTCCAGCTTCTCGCCGAGCAGGCCGATCAGCTCGACCAGGCCGATCACCAGCGCGACCAGCACCGACAGGCCGGTGACGGTCAGGTTGTAGTAGATCTTGCGGACCGGCTTGGAGAAGGCCCACTCGTAGGCGAAGTTCATGAACGAGCCGTCGATGGTGTCCAGCAGGCTCATCCCGGCCGCGAACAGGATCGGCAGCGTGAGCAGCGCGTACCAGGGCAGCGAGAACGCGGCCGCGCCGCCGGCCAGCACCAGCAGCGACACCTCGGTGGCGGTGTCGAAGCCGAGGCCGAACAGCAGGCCCACCGGGTACATGTGCCAGGGCTTGGTGACGGCCCTGGTCACCCGGCCGAGGATGCGGTTCATCAGCCCGCGCCGCTCCAACTGGCGCTCCAGCTCGGCCTCGTCGTACTCGCCCACACGCATCCGGCGGAACACCTTGAGGATGCCGTTGAAGGCGCCCAGGTTGATCAGGCCGAGGAGCAGCAGGAACGTCCCGGAGACGGTGGTGCCGATCAGGCCGGTCATCGTGTGCAGGGTCGAGTCGTCCGCCTCCACCTGGTCGGCGAGCGAGCGGATGCCGAAGGCGAGCAGCGCGCAGAGGCCGAAGACGATCGAGGAGTGCCCGAGCGAGAACCAGAAGCCGACCGACAGGGGCCGCTTGCCCTGGCCCATCAGCTTGCGGGTGGTGTTGTCGATCGCCGCGATGTGGTCCGCGTCGAAGGCGTGCCGCATCCCGAGGGTGTAGGCGGTCAGGCCCATGCCCGCGCCGAACACCTGCCCGCCGACGTTGTAGTGCTCGGGCGCGACCAGCGCGAGCAGGGTGAACCAGCCGACGACGTGCAGCACGAGGATGAAACCGCCCATCCCGGCCAGGCGCATCCACTCCTCCCGGGTGAGCCGGTCACGCCATCTGACGGGCGAGGCACCTGCGGCGGGGCTGGACATCCTGTGGTCCTTTCGGGTGGTCCGGGCGAAGCTGGGCCATCTTTCCCCCCTCGGGGAAGTAGTTGCAAGTCATGTGCAAATGCCGGACGACGGCGAACGGGGGCATACGGGCGCGGACGAGGGGCGTGCGGCGGCGGGCACACGCCCACTCGCGCCGGGCCCCACCCCGCCGCCCCACCCGGCCGCCCCGACCCGCGGGGCGCGACCACCGCGCAACCTTCGTCAGGAAATCGGACGATTCCTCCCCTAGGGTCGAGATGCCGACGCCCGCAGCGCGCTCCCCGTACGCGCCGCGGGTCCTCCGGCGCTCACCGGCCCGGGATCCGATGGGAGCGGCCATGCCGTCCTACCCCTTCCGCACCACCCGCGAGGACGTCCGCATCCCGCTGCCCGACGGCACCCGGCTGGCCGCCCGGCTGTGGCGCCCGGTCAGCGACGAACCCGTCCCCGCCCTGCTGGAGTACTCCGCCGGCCGGCTCACCGACCGCACCGCCGCCGAGGACGCCCGCCGCCACCCCTGGTACGCCGGCCACGGCTACGGCGCCGTCCGCGTCGACACCCGCGGCCACGGCAACTCCGACGGCCTGCCCGGCGAACCCGGCGGCGACCAGGAGCTCGACGACGGCGCCGCCGTCCTCGACTGGCTCGCCCGCCGCCCCTGGTGCAGCGGCCGGGTCGGCCTGCTCGGCGTCGGCGCCGCCGGCACCACCGCCCTGCTGCTCGCGGCCCGCGCCCCCGACACCGTCGGCGCCGTGGTCACCGTCTGCCCCGAAGGCGGCCACCGCCTCGGCGGCGCCCTGCTCGCCGCCGACCTGCACACCCGGCTCACCACCCTGGTCTCCGACGCCGCCCTCCCGCCCGACCCCCGGCACGTCGGCGACGCCTGGCGCACCGACTGGCTGGCCCGCCTCGAATCCCTGGACCCGCCCGTCGACGCCTGGCTCGCCGCCGGCGAGACCACCGTCCCCGTCCCCGCCCCCACCTTCGCCGTCGCCGGCTGGGGCGACCCGTCCTGCTCCTTCGTGCTGCGCCTGCTCGCCACCTCCCCCACCGCCCGCGCCCTGCTCGGCCCCTGGCCGCACGGCCTGCCCGAGGACACCCTCCCCGAGACCCTGCGCTGGTGGGACCACTGGCTGCGCGACCTCGACACCGGCGCCCTGGCGGAGCCCGCCCTGCGCAGCTGGATCGGCACCCGCTGGACCGGCGAGGAGACCTGGCCCTCCCCCGACGTCCGGGAGATCCACTACGGCCTCGACGGCCCGCTGCGCACCGCCGGCACCGCCTCCGACGACCGCCACGTCCGCGTCCGCTCCCCGCAGCACACCGGCCTCAACGCCGGCGCCTACGTCCCGCTCGGCCGCCCCGCCGACCAGCCGCCCGACCAGCGCGAGGAGGACGGCCGCTCGGTCTGCTTCGACTCCCAGCCGCTGCCCGACCCGGTCGAACTGCTCGGTACCCCGACCGTACGGCTGCGCCTGCGCGAGGGCGGCCCGCCCGCCCAGATCACCGCCCGGCTCTGCACCGTCGGCCCGGACGGCACCTCCACGCTGCTCACCCGGGGCG
The DNA here is from genome assembly GCF_042720685.1 of Kitasatospora sp. NPDC058492. Lineage (NCBI taxonomy): Bacteria > Bacillati > Actinomycetota > Actinomycetes > Kitasatosporales > Streptomycetaceae > Kitasatospora > Kitasatospora sp. NPDC058492. The sequence goes on along the minus strand of NZ_JBHXMU010000007.1, from coordinate 137,762 downwards.
TCCTGGTCGCCGCCGGCCCCGACGCGGACGTCGAACTCGCCGCCTGCGCCGGCGCCGTCCCGGCCGGGCACCGGCTGCGGCTCGCCCTCTCCTCGGTCTACTGGCCGTGGGTGTGGCCCACCCCGGACGACGCCGGCTACGCGCTCGACCCGTCCCGCTCCGCCCTCACCCTGCCCACCCGCCACCTCGCCGCCGACGTCGGCGCCGCCCCCGTCGCCTTCGAGGCCCCCGCCCTGCCCGAGCCGCTCGACATCCACCGCACGGAGCCACTGACCGCCCGGCCCGAGCACGTCACCGTGCACGACATCGGCCGCCGGGAATGGCGTGCCGAACTCTCCCCCGCCACCGACGGCAGCCGCACCCACCCCGACGGCCTGGTCCGCGACGAGCACACCGTCACCGCCTACCGGGTGCTCACCGGCGCCCCGCTCAGCGCCCAGGCCCGCACCGACCACACCGTGCGCCTCGAACGCCCCGACATCGGCTGGGACGTCACCGTCCAGACCCGCACCCAACTGCGCTGCGACGCCGGGCACTTCCTCAGCATCGTGCAGCTGCGCGCGCTGGAGGCCGGCTCGGTGGTGTTCGCCCGGGAATGGCAGCACCGCGTGCCGCGCTGAAGCGCGCACACCGACGGGCGGGGCGGGGTGCGCCCTGCCGCCGTGAGCCCGGCACGACCCACAAGACGCTCCCTGAGCCCCCCGGTCAGAGCCGGTCGTAGATGGCGGCCAGCTGCCGGAGCACGTCGGTCGCGGCGTCCAGGGCGGGGGCGTCGTGGTGGGCGAGGGCGGTGTCGAGTGCCTGCGCCAGGGTGGTCTGGCGTTCGTCGTGGCGGCGGCGGCCCGCGTCGGTGAGGGCGACCAGGACGGACCGCTTGTCGCCCGGGGGGCGTTCCCGGGTGACGTAGCCGGCGGTGGCGAGGTTGTTGACCAGCTGGGTGGTGGCGGCGCTGGTGGTCTCGGTGGCGGCGGCGAGCTGGCCGATCGACAGCGGGCCCGTCTCGGCCAGGACGCGCAGGGCCCGGGCGTGGGTGAGGGAGAGCGCGCCGGGGGTGCGGGTGGCGCGTCCGCGCAGGCGGGAGTCGGCGGCGCTGAGGCTGTAGGCGGCGCGGGCGAGCTGGTCGAGGGCCTGCTCGCGGGCGGGGGTGGGTTGGGGCTGCGACATGGGGGCGGCCTCCGTGGCTCGATCGATGGGCGGGTTGACAACAGAATATCCTAAGTACTTAATAGATAAGTACTTAGCGACTCGGCGGCACCGCCACCGAGCCCCCTATCGACACGGAGGACACCCGTAATGACCGTTCGTTCGACCGGACAGAGCTGGGCCCTGGACATCGCCCTCGCCCAGGGCGGCTTCGACGCCCTGCACCCCCAGGCCAAGGGCACCCTGGAGCAGCTCGGCCACGACCACACCGACTTCGACAAGGTCTTCGCGCTGGTGCAGAGCGGGGCGATGCTCCCCAAGGCCTGGGCCACCGTGGCCGGGCAGGCCGAGGAGCGCGCCGCCCACCACGAGCGGGGCGGCTTCGCCCAGACCGCCGCCGACCTGTACGTGCGCGCCGCGGTGATGTGGGGCCGCGCCCAGTACTCCGTCTTCGACGCCACCGACCCGCGCAAGCTCGCCTTCCGCGAGCACGCCAACCACTGCGTGGAGCGCCTCGGCGCGCTGCGCGACGACCGGGTCCGCCGGGTGGAGCTGGACTTCGAGGGCGGCCGGATCTACGGCCTGCTGCACCTGCCGGCCGGCGAGGTGCGCAACGCCCCCGCGGTGATCCTCGGCCCGGGGATGGACATGATCAAGGAGGACTACATCTACGCCGCCGAGCGGTACTACACCTCCCGCGGCATCGTCGCCCTGTCCATCGAGGGCCCCGGCCAGGGCGAGACCCGGGCGGGCGGGCTCACCGTCGACCTCACCAACTACGAGCGGGCGATCAGCCGTTACCTCGACCACCTGGCCTCGCTCCCGGAGGTCGACCCGCAGCGGATCGGCATGTTCGGCATCTCGATGAGCGGCTACTGGGGCTCGCGCGCCGCCGCCGCCGACCGCCGGCTCGCCGCGCTGGCCGCCTTCGAGGCGGTCACCGGCGACTTCCGGACGATCTTCGAGCAGGCCCAGCCGACCTTCAAGAACAACTACATGTACATGGCCGGCTACACCGACGAGGAGGCCTTCGACCGCGAACTGGTCGCCCGGATGCCGCTCGGCGACCTCGTCCAGGAGATCGACTGCCCGGTCCTGTACGGCATCGGCGAGTTCGACGAACTGACCCGGCTGGAGCAGGCCCTGGCCAACTACGAGCGCATCCGCGCGCCCAAGGAACTGCGCGTCTACGAGAACGAGTTCCACCCCCTGGGCGGGGTCGCCGCCGAGATCTTCCGCTTCGGCGCGGAGTGGATCGAGCGCGCCCTGAACGGCGAGTTCGCCGAGGCCGGGCGCGACGTGCGGCACTACGTGCACCACGACGGCCGCACCACCGACGGCACCGCCAACCCCACCTGGTGGCTCGGCGCCGTCCCCGCCCAGATCACCGCCGCCCGCCGGGCGTGAGACCGGGCGCATACGGTCCGGCCCCGGGGTGTGGGAGCCCCGGGGCCGGACGGTGTGCTGGTGGCGCGTCAGCCGGTCTGGATGGAGGTGTCGTCGATCACGAAGCTCGTCTGCAGCGAGGCGTCCTCGGTGCCGGTGAACTTCAGGGTGACGCTCTGGCCCGCGTAGGACGAGAGGTCGAAGGTCCGCTGCTGGTAGCCCGCCGCGGCGTCCGCGTTGGAGTACGTCTTCAACGTGGTGCCGTTCACCGACACGGCCAGCTTGTCGTACGCGGTGCTGCCCGACTCAGCGGTGTCGATGTGCAGCCAGAAGCTCAGCGTCGCCTTGCAGCCCGCCGGGATCGTCACCGTCTGCGCCAGCGTGTCGGTGTGCGAGGAACCGTAGCCGTTCAGCCACGACTTCCACGAACCACCGTGCGCCGCCTGCGAGGAGCTGTTGTCCACCACACCGGAGCTGGTCGTCCACGGCGCCGCCGAACCCGTCTCGAAGCCCGCGTTGCCCAGCAGCTGCGCCGGCGTGCAGGTACCGCCACCGCCACCGGTCACCGTCCACGTGAAGCTCGCCGTACCCGACTTGCCCGCCGAGTCCTTCACCGTCACCGTCACGTTCGACGAACCCGCCGTGGTGGCGGTACCGGTGATCGCACCCGTCGAGGCGTTGATCGCCAGCCCGGCCGGCAGACCCGTCGCACTGTACGACAGCGGCGCGGTACCACCGGAAGCGTTGATCTGGACGTTCACCGCACCGCCGACCGCCGTGGACTGGTCACCGGGGCTGCTGACGGAGACCGCGCCGCTGCCGGCCGGCTTGGTGAGCAGGCAGCCGGCCACGTTGAGGTCGATGACCCGGCCGTTGCCGAGGCAGGTGGTGAACCAGTAGGTCTCCTCACCGTAGCTCTGGCCCTTGGTGGCCGTGGTGGTGCCGTCCGCGGCGACCTCGCACGGGTTGTCCAGGGTGCACATCTCGCCGTTGTCGTTGCCGGTGTTGTTGATGCCGATGATCCGGCCGCTGGCGGAGTCGATGATCGGCGAACCGGAGGTGCCGTGCGTGGTGTTGCAGCCGGAGCTGTAGCGCAGCGAGTCGTGCCAGGTCCACTGGTCCTCGCGCAGGGTGGGCACGAACCCGTTGACGGAGCAGTTCCACACCTGCTTCCAGTACGAGGAGGGTATGTACATCGCGGCGCCGTCGGTCGGGTGCGTGTCGTTGACGGTCAGCGCGGTCGCGCCGTACTTGGAGCTGATCGAGCCGTAGGTGTCGGTGAGTTGGTAGAGCGCGACGTCGGTGCCGGTCATGGTCGCGTAGACGACCTTGTCGGCCTGGACGGTGCCGAGGCTGTTGCCGGCGCCGTCGAGCAGGGTGCCGCTGCGGCTCGCGCTCGCGTTCTGGATGACCTGGCCGGCCGTGGGCATGGTCGGCAGGCAGTGGCCGTTGGTGAGCATCAGGGCCCGGTCGCCGGCCACCGAGGTGGGGTAACGCACCAGCGAGGCCGAGCAGTTGCTCAGCGCGATGGTGGAGGTCAGGTCGCTGGCCTGGACGGCGTGCGCGGGGGCGGCGGCGAGGGTCAGCCCGCCCGCGACGACGGCGCCGACGCCGGCCATCGCGGCAAGTCTCTTGAACATGGCTCTCCTTGTGGGGGATCGCGGGGTGTACGACTGGTCGCCGAGGCCCGCGCCGCACGAAAGTGCCATGGTCACTTCAAGTGGTCAACCGTATTGGCCGAACTCGCCGACGGCAATCGTCCGTTGCGGCCCGGGGCGGCAACCATCCGCCCCGGTATGCCCGTTAAGGGCGGGCGCGGTGGCACCCCACGGCACCGGCCGTGCCCGCCCGTCGGGGCGTCATGTCCGCCCGTCCACCCGTCCGCTCGCCGCCAGGGCTACGGCTGCGGGAAGGAGTTCTCGTCCAGCTCGTCGGTCTTGGCGTTGCCGCCGACCGTCGGCTGGAGGGTGATCGACCAGGACGTCGCGGTGCGACCGGTCTCGAACGCCAGCGTGTCCTGGAACTTGGTGAACCGGCAGCTCTGCGTGAACGCCTTCGTGTCGGAGTCCCAGTCCACCCCGCCCGCGAAGTACACCTCGTACGTGCCGTCCTCGACGCCCTCGATGCTGGCCTTCTGCCCCTTGGCCACGTACACCGAGTGCACCGACTTGCCGTTCAGCGCGAGCGAGACGACCGCGTCCCCCCTGCCGCCGTTGTCGACCTTGAACACGCCCTCGCCGCGCAGCCGCCCCTCGCGCACCAGGGTGCCGTTGTCCAGCGAACGGGACTGCTGCTTCGGGGTCTGCGGGACGGCGAAGGTCGTCGGGTAGCCGGCCGCCGCCATCTTGGCCAGGGCCGCCGACACCGCCGCCAGGCCCTCGGAGGCGCCCAGCTCGGCCTGCGCGGAACCCACCGCGCAGACGCCCCTGCTCTTGATGTCGCCGCGGACCTTCGTCGCGTCGGCGGCCAGCGAGGTCAGCGCCGCCACCAGCTCGGTCCGCGCCGTGGTGACCGCGGCCGGCTCGTCCGCCAGGCCCAGGCCCCGCCCGGCCGTCCGCGCGCTGGTGGCGATGCCGCCGAGCACGCCGTCGAGGTCGCCCAGGGTCTTGGCCCCGGCCACCTGGCCGAGCGCGGTGGTCACCGGGTCGATGGTCGTGCCGAGCACCGGGCCGTACGGCGGCGGCGTCGGGGTGGGGGTCGGCGTCCGCGTCGGCGCGGGCAGCGCCGGGGCCGCGCCGGTGGACGGCCCGCCCGCGGCGCTCCCCCCGCCGCCCCTGGCGCCGCTGGTGCCACTGGAGCAGGCCGCGAGCAGCAGTACGGTGCCGACGGCCAGACCGGCCTTGGTGATGGACTTCATGAATCCCGCCCCGGTGATGCCCCGCGCACACAGCGTGCACGTGTCCGCCGCCATGCTGGCGGCCCCGCCCGGCGCGGTCAACCGGATTCAGGGGGCGTGCAGAGGGCGTGCAGGGGGTGCCCGGGGGCGCTGATCGAGGTCAACTACGATCGGGGCGTGCTCAGCCTCACCGGATTCCCCCTCCAGATCGTCGCCTCGGTCGTCGCGATCCTCGTCTTCGGCGCCACCATGTGGCTCTGGCCGCGCTTCGGCGGGAAGGGCTGGAAGTCCTGGACGGGCCGGATCGGCGCCTTCCTCGCCACCCAGATCGCCGTGCTGGTCGCCATGGGCCTGATCGCCAACGGCTACTTCGGCTTCTACAGCTCCTGGAGCGACCTGCTCGGCACCGACGGCAAGCCGGGCACGGTCGTCGACCACACGCCGAACGCCTCCGTGGCCGTCACCGGCGAGCAGAAGTTCTACTCGGCCCAGGGCTCCGACCGGGAGCGCTCCGGGCTGATCCAGCAGGTCGCCGTCAAAGGAGCCTCGACCGGCCTGAGCACCGAGGCCTTCGTCTACCTTCCCCCGCAGTACTTCCAGCCGGACTACACGCAGCAGCGGTTCCCGATGGCCCTGGTGCTCACCGGCTACCCGGGCACCCCGGAGAAGCTGATCTCGCTGATGCAGTACCCGGCCTCCACCCTCACCGCGATCGAGCAGAAGAAGCTGCCGCCGACCGTCCTGGTGATGATGCGCCCCACGGTCGTCGGCAACCGGGACACCGAGTGCGTCGACGTGCCGGGCGGCCCCCAGGCGGAGACCTTCTTCACCACCGACCTGCCCAAGGCGCTCGCCACCACCTACCGGCTCGGCACCGACCCGGCGAGCCGCGCCGTCATCGGCAACTCGACCGGCGGCTACTGCGCGCTCAAGTTCGCGATGCGCAAGCCCGACACCTACCGCGCGGCGGTCGCGCTCTCCGGCTACTACAGCGCGGCGCACGACGAGACCACCGGCGACCTCTTCGGCGGCAACGACCAGCTGAAGCAGCAGAACGACCTGCTGTGGCGGCTGAAGAACCAGCCGGCCGCCCCCGTCTCCCTGCTGCTCACCACCAGCTACGACGAGAACAACTACGCCGACACCCAGGCCATGGTCGGCGCCTTCAAGGCCCCCACCAAGGTGTCCACCATCACCCTGGACACCGGCGGCCACAACTTCCACACCTGGACCCGGGAGATCCCCCCGGCCCTGGAGTGGCTCGGCCAGCACCTCACCATGCCGAAGGCCGCCTGACCGATCCCCCGGCGGCCCGCCCGATCACCCGATCACCCGATCGGCCCCGCAGATCACACCCGTCTCACAGCGTCGTCTCACGCTCCTCTCAGCCGCACCACGCACGGTATGGCGCATGACCACGACCAGCTACTCCACTCCGGCCGGCGAACCGTGGCCCGAGGCCGCGGACTTCCCGCCGCCGGAGGTGCCGCAGCCGGACCCAGCCCGGCCGGACCCGGCGCCGCTCTTCCCCGAGCAGCCCCTGCCGCCCGCCGGCCCCAAGGGCCCCGCCTCCTGGTCCGGCCGGCTGCGCACCCTCCCCGCCCGCGCCTGGCGCGGCCGCGCGGACGACCCGCGCTGGGTGCGCCCGGCCCTGCTGGCACTGCTGGCCGCGACCGTCGTCCTCTACCTCTGGGGCCTGAGCGCCTCCGGCTGGGCCAACGCCTTCTACTCGGCCGCCGTCCAGGCCGGCAGCCAGAGCTGGAAGGCCTTCTTCTTCGGCTCCTCCGACGCCGGGAACTTCATCACCGTCGACAAGCCCCCGATGTCGCTGTGGCCGATGGCCCTCTCGGTGCGGGTCTTCGGCCTGTCCTCCTGGTCCGTGCTCGCCCCGCAGGCCCTGATGGGCGCCGCCACCGTCGGCGTCGTGTACGCGACGGTGCGCCGGCGCTTCTCCCCGCTCGGCGGCCTGCTCGCCGGGGCCGCCCTGGCGCTCACCCCGGTCGCGGCGCTGATGTTCCGCTTCAACAACCCCGACGCGCTGCTGGCCCTGCTGCTCACCCTGGCCGCGTACGGGCTGGTGCGGGCCATCGAGGCGGCGGGCACCCGGTGGCTGGTGTTCACCGGGGCGATGTTCGGCCTGGCCTTCCTCACCAAGACCCTGCAGGCCTTCCTCGTGCTGCCCGCCTTCGCGCTGGTCTACCTGGTCGTCGCGCCCACCGGCCTGTGGCGGCGGGTGCGGCAGCTGCTGCTCGCGGGCGCGGCCATGGTGGTCGCGGGCGGCTGGTGGGTCGCGGTGGTCGAACTGCTGCCGGCCTCGGCCCGCCCGTACGTCGGCGGCTCGCAGGACGACAGCTTCCTCTCCCTCACCTTCGGCTACAACGGCCTCGGCCGGATCAACGGCGACGAGACCGGCAGCGTCGGCGGCGGCGGGCGGCTCCCGGCCGGGCTCGACCTGCCGGCCGGGGCGATGCGCGGCGGCCGCGGCTGGGGCCAGAGCGGCCTCACCCGGCTGTTCGGAAGCGACATCGGCGGGCAGATCGCCTGGCTGCTGCCGGCCGCGCTGATCCTGCTGGTCGCCGCCCTGTGGGCGACCCGCCGCTACGCCCGCACCGACACCGCCCGCGCGGCGTTCCTGGTCTGGGGCGGCGCGATGCTGTCCACCGCGCTGGTGTTCAGCTTCATGTCCGGGATCTTCCACCAGTACTACACGGTGGCGCTCGCCCCGGCCGTCGCGGCGCTGGTCGGCATGGGCGTGGACGGCCTGTGGCGGGCCCGGCACCGGCTTCCGTGGGCGCTGGTGCTGGCCGGCACCCTCGCGGTGACGGCGGTGTGGGCGTTCGTCCTGCTCGGGCGGAGCGCGGAGTTCGTGCCCTGGCTGCGCTGGGCGGTGCTGGTCGGCGGGCTGGTGGCGGCGGCCGCGCTGGTCGCCGGACAGCTGGCCGGGCGGGCCGACGGGCGGCTCGGGGCCCGGATCGCCTCGGTCGCCGGCCTGGTCGGCCTGGCGGCGGCGCTCGGCGGGCCCGCCGCGTACGCGGTGGACACCGTCGGCACGGCGCACAGCGGCTCCATCGTGACGGCCGGGCCGGCCGTCCAGGGCGCCTCCGGTCCGGGCGGCGGCGGCCGGCACGGCGGGCAGGGCTTCGCGGGCAACGGGCGGACGTTCCAGCCCGGCCAGAACGGCGGCGGGCAGAACGGCGGCGCACCCGGCTTCCCCGGCGGCGGCGGGCAGCACGGCGGCCAGGGCGGCGGCAACGGGTTCAACGGCGGCAGCGGCGGCGGCCAGGGCGGCTTCAACGGCGGCAACGGCGGCTGGCCGGGCGGCGGTTCGGGCAAGGGCCCGGGCGGCGGCAACGGTCACCGCGAGCGCGGCACGGGCGCCGACCCCGGCACCGCCAACCCGGGCACCGGCAACCCCGGCAGCGGCGAGGACCCCGGCACCTTCGGCCCCGGCGGCATGGGCGCCACGGGCGGCATGGGCGGCCTGCTCGGCGGCACCAAGGTGAGCGAGGAGGCCTCCGCCCTGCTCAAGGAGAGCGCCGGCCAGTACACCTGGGCGGCCGCCACCAGCGGCTCGCAGAACGCCGCCAGCTACCAACTCGCCACCGAAGAGCCGGTGATGGCCCTCGGCGGCTTCAACGGCACCGACCCCTCGCTCAGCCTGGCCGGCTTCCAGAAGTACGTCCAGGAGGGCAAGGTGCACTGGTTCATCGCCGGCGGCTCCCACCGCGGCTTCGGCGGGGCCGAGAGCGGACAGGGCGGCTCCGGGGAGAAGGAGTCGGAGACCTCCCAGATCGAGAGCTGGGTGACGAGCCACTTCACCGCGAAGACGGTCGGCTCCACCACCTTCTACGACCTGACGGCCCCGACCTCCTGACCGTCCGAACTCCTGACCGTCCCACCCCAGGGGGCGCACCGCAGCCGGCGGTGCGCCCCCTCGCGTTGCCCCCTGGAAAGCCCCCGTCGGCCCCGGCAGCCCCCGTCAGGCGGACGGGCAGTGCGTCCCGGCGGCGGGCAGCGTGCCGTCCACCAGGAACGCGGCCACCGCGTCCCGCACGCACCCGCTCTTGTCGTAGCCGGTGTGCCCGTCGCCGTCCCGGGTGAGCAGGACGGCGTCGGCGAGGTTGGAGGCCATCCGCTGCGCCCACGGGTACGGCGTGACCGGGTCGGCGGTGGAGCCGATCACCAGGATCGGGGCGCTGCCCTCGGCCCGGATCCGGGCGGGCCGTTCGGCGGTGCGGTACGGCCAGGAGCGGCAGTCCGGGGCGAACAGCGCAGCCGAGGTGTCGTGCCGGCTCATCAGCGGGGCGCGGGCGGCGAGTTCGGCGCGGTCGGTGCGCAGGTCCCCGGCGGTGGGGGCCATCAGGGCGTCCGCGCAGCTGATGGCGGCGAAGGCGTCCGCCGCGGTGGAGTAACCGCCGTCCTCGGCGCGGCCGTTGGCGCCGTCGGCGAGGGCGAGCAGTTCGGTGGCGTCGCCGCGGGTGATCGCCGGGTCGAGGGCCTGGCGCAGCCGCTCCCAGGAGCGGTGGCCGTCGTAGAGGGTGTCGAGGGTGCCGTTCCAGGCCAGGGTGGCGGTGAGGCGGCGGCCGTCGGCGGCGGGCAGCGGGTGTGCGCGCAGGCCGTCCAGGAAGTCGGCGAGCCGCTGCGGGGCGGCGGCGCGGTCGCGGCCGAGGGGGCAGTCGTCGCGGCCCGCGCAGTCGGCGGCGAAGTCCCGCAGCGCGGTCTCGGTGGCGGCGGCGGCCTCGACGTTCAGCCGGACCGGGTCGAGGCTGCGTTCGAAGGCGCCGTCCAGGGCGAGGCGGCCGGTGCGGGCGGGGAACTCCTCGGCGTAGAGGGCGCCCAGGTAGGTGCCGTAGGAGCTGCCGAGGAAGTCGAGCCGCCGTTCGCCCAGGGCGCCGCGCAGCACGTCGAGGTCGCGGGCGGTGTCGCGGGTGGAGAGGTGGGGCAGCAGCGTGGCGTACCGGGCCTGGCAGGCGTCGGCGAGCACCCGGCCGCGGTCGTAGCCGGGGTCGTCGGTGCTGGTCCACTCGTCCCGGGTGCGGTCGTCGAGGCAGTGCACGGGGGTGGTGCGGCCGGCGCCGCGCGGGTCGAAGCCGACCAGGTCGAAGTGGTCGGAGAGGGTGCCGCGGTAGTCCTCCCAGCCCCAGACCACCCGGTCCACGCCGGAGTTGCCCGGCCCGCCGGGGTTGAGCACCAGGGCGCCGATCCGCCGGTCGGCCTCGGTGGCGCGGATCCGGGAGACGGCGACGTCGATCGTCTCGCCGCCCGGATCGGCGTAGTCCAGCGGGACCTTGAGTCCGGTGCACTGCGCGACCGGCTCCCCGGCCGGGCGCTCAGGCCGGTCCGGGCAGTCCTTCCAGTCCAGCGGCTGGAGGTACAGGGCCGCGAGCGCGGGGGCGGCCGTGCCGGGCACCAGGTCCTGGGGCCGGGCCGCGGCCGCGGTGCCGGGCCGGCGGGCGCCCGGGTCCGAGGGCCCGGTGCAGCCCGCGGCGAGCACGAGGAGGGCGACGGTGAGCACGAGGAGGGCGACGGTGAGCAGGGCGCGGAGCGGGCGACGGGGGTTCGACGAGTGCACCGCCCACGAATACCACCCGGCGCCCGCTCCCGTCACACCAGCACCTGCCGTAACGATTCCTCAGCCGCCGCACTGCTGCAGCATGGCCTGCTTGTCGGCCACGGTGACGGGGAGCTGGTACTTCAGGGAGACCTGGGCGAAGCGGACGGCGTACGAGCAGCGGACGGCGGTGTTGGCGGGGAGCCAGGAGGCCGGGCCGGAGTCGCCCTTGGAGGCGTTCTGCGAGCCGTCGGCGGGGATCAGGTTGAGCGGGTCGTTGGCGATCTGGACGCGCTTGGCCTTGTCCCACTTGGCGGCGCCCAGCTGCCAGTCGTAGGACAGCGGCATCACGTGGTCGATCTGGATCTTCGTGGCCTGCTGCTTGGTCCACTGGACGTTCTTGCCGGTGTACGGGTCGTAGATGGTCATCGCGGTGACGACGCAGTTCGAGCCGTCCTTGCGCTCGACGGCGGTGCCGTCGCGGGCGAGCAGGTCGTTGCGGGTGTCGCAGTTGTTGTGGCCGAGCGGGACGCCGTCGACGTTGTCCGTCCAGGCGGGGCCGAACTCGTTGCGGTCGTAGCCGTCCTTGGGGCCGGCGGCGGCGGTGGCGACCTTGGCTATCACGTCGCGGCCCGCCTTCTGCTCCTCCGGCGTGGTCAGCGGGGCCAGGCCGGGCTTGGTGCCGTCCGGGTTCTGCAGCGGGCTGGTGCCCAGGCCCCCGGCGGGCGCGGCGGAGTCGCCGCTCTTGTGGTCACGGCCGCCCAGCAGCCAGCCGGCCAGCGCGAGCGCGCATATCAGGAACACGGTGGCGGCGGACAGGGCGGTGCGGCGGGCGGGCACGGATAACTCCCGGGATCTGGGGCGGGTTGACGGCGAACCAGCAGATCAGCCACCCCGAGAGCAGGTCAAGGCGGCGCCACGCGAACCCCGCCGACCATGTCGAAGCTCACACCCCGGGCGTCAGCCGCCGATGGCGGACATCGGGCGGTCGGGCCGGACGAAGCCGGCGGAGTTGACGGCGTGTCCGGGCCCCTTCCCGGCCACCGAGGCCCGCCAGGCCGCCTCGATCCGGTCGTCGTCGGCACCGCCGCGCAGCAGCGCGCGCAGATCGGACTCCTCCGTCGCGAACAGGCAGTTGCGCAACTGGCCGTCGGCGGTGAGCCGCACCCGGTCGCAGCCCCCGCAGAACGGGCGGGTCACGGAGGCGATCACCCCGATGACGGCGTCCGTGCCCGCGACCCGCCACTCCTCCGCCGGGGCGCTGCCCCGCCGGCCCACGGGCAGCAGGTCGAAGCGCTCCCCGAGCCGCTCCAGGACCTCCGCGGCGGTGACCATCGCCGAACGGTCCCAGGCGCCCTGCGCGTCCAACGGCATCGACTCGATGAACCGCATCCGGTACCCGTGCTCCACCGCGAAGGCCGCCAGCTCCGGGATCTCGTCCTCGTTCACCCCGCGCACCGGCACCGCGTTCACCTTCACCGGCCCCAGCCCCGCCGCCCGCGCCGCCGCCAGGCCCGCGAACACGTCCGCGATCCGGTCCCGCCGCGTGATCCGCGCGAACCGCTCCGGGCGCAGCGTGTCCAGACTGACGTTCACCCGCTCCAGCCCCGCCGCCCGCAGCGCCACCGCCGTGCGGGCCAGCCCGATCCCGTTCGTCGTCAACGACACCTCCGGCCCCAGCGCGGCGATCCGCCCCACCAGGTCCGGCAGGCCCCGCCGCAACAGCGGCTCCCCGCCGGTCAGCCGCACCGAGGCGATCCCCAGCCGCCCGACCGCGATCCGCACCAGCCGCACCACCTCGTCGTCGCCCAGCGCCTGCGCCCTCGGCAGCCAGTCCAGGCCCTCGGCCGGCATGCAGTAGGTGCAGCGCAGGTTGCAGCGGTCGGTGAGCGAGACCCTCAGGTCGGTGTGGACCCGGCCGAAACGGTCCAGCAGCGGGCGCGGTGCGGTGTTCATCGACCCAGTACAGGGGCCGGCGGGCCGCAGGACCAGCGGCCGAACCGCCGGGGGGCGGCCACCACCTGCGGGTTCCCCTTGTGCATTCGTACAACTGTGGGTTCGTACGGCTGCGCGGCGGCGGCCCCGGCGGGCAGGCTGGGCCCATGCAGACCACCGAAGACCCCACCGGGCCCGTCGCCGCGCTGGTGCTCGCCGCCGGGGGCGGGCGACGCCTCGGCGGGCGGCCCAAGGCCCTGATCCGGTACGCGGGCCGCCCGCTGGTCGAGCACGCGGTGGCGGTGGTGCGGGCCGGCGGCTGCGCGGACGTCACGGTGGTGCTGGGCGCGGCCGGCGAACGCGTCCGCTCCACGGCGCACCTGCCGGGCTGCCGGCTGGTGGCCAACCCGGACTGGGCGGGCGGCATGGGCTCCTCGCTGCGCGTCGGGCTGGCCGCGCTGGCGCCGGAGGTGTCGGCGGTGCTGGTGATGCTGGTGGACACCCCGGGCGTCACCGCGGCCGCGGTGGCCCGGCTGCTGGCCGCGCACCGGGCCGGCGCGGACCTGGCCGCGGCGGCCTACGCAGGGCGGCGCGGGCACCCGGTGCTGATCGGCGCCCGGTACTTCGCGCAGGCGGCCGCGGGCGCCTGCGGCGACGCCGGGGCCCGCACCCTGCTGGCCGCGCACCCGGACGCGGTCACCCTGGTCGAGTGCGCCGACGTCGCCGTCCCGGACGACCTGGACACCCCCGCCGACCTGGCCCGCTGGTCCGCCGGCTGACCGCACCCCGCCGGCCCGGGTGCCCGAAGCACCCGTGGCGGGCACCGGCCGGGCGCACACCCCTGATCCGACCCTGAGGATTGCCCCATTCCGCGCCAAGGACCCACCGTTTCGGGGAGCATGGAAACCGTTCCACCACCCGACTCGAACGGACGGAGCCCGCGATGGCCGGACTGCCCGACGACTTCACCGGACACGACCCCGCGAGGCCAGGGCACGGGGCGGGCGGTGGCGCCCGGGCGATCCGCTGCCCCGCCTGCCGCCGCGAGCACCTCTACGAGCCGCCGTCGCTGCCCTGTCCGTGCGGCGCCTCGCTGAAGGTGCCGCTGCTGCGCGGCGGGGTGCCGGTGCAGGTGCGGTTCCGCTCCTGGGAGGACTCCTGGCTGAGCATGCGCTGCCCGCACTGCGGCCGCTCCGACCAGTGGCCGCAGCCCGAGTTCACCTGCAACTGCGGCGCCACCGTCCGGCTGCCGGTGGACCGCACCACCCGGCTCGGCGGCGGCACGGCCGGCCCGCTCGCCACCCCCGGCCCGCAGGCCTCCCGCCCGTACCCGGCCCACCCGATGAGCGCCCCCGTGCCCGCCCCGCCCGGCGGCTCCGGCGGCCAGCCCAAGCCGTTCCGCCACCGCGCGCCGTTCCGCCCGCACCCGGTGCGCACCTCGCAGGACGCGGTCTTCACCGCCGCCCGCTACCTGGAGTGGCTCGGCTTCGACGACCTGGAGCTGACCGAGGCCCAGGAGCGCGACGGGGTGACCCTGCTGGGCAGCCGGATGGTCGCCCAGGTGGACACCTGGACCGAGCCGGCCGACGTGAAGTCGGTCGAGTGCCTGTGGCTGCAGACCCTGCACGCCGAGGAGATGGCCGCCGCCATGTTCACCCTGGCCGGCTACTCCCACCAGGCCACCGTGCGCGGCGAACAACTGCTGGTCGCCCTGTTCAGCCTGGACCTGGCGGGGGTGCCGCAGCCCGCCAACGGCGCCGCCGAGGCCCTGATGGAAACCGGCTGGACGTCCTGACCGACCGGAGGCCACCGGGGCGCATCCGCCAGGGCGCGCCCTGCGGATCAGGCCGGACAGGGCCTAGATCATTTCCCCCGCGAATGCAAGAACCTCCGCTCGTGATCTGGTGCACAAGCTCACCCCCGTGTTGAATTGCCGCCACAGCGCGGGCCCTTGCGCTGCCGTCGCCGTGCCGCCGACAGTCGACGGCGGCGACGCCGGGCAGGGCCGCGCCCCGCTGGATGGCGCACACAAGGAGGTGGCGTTGTCAGAGCACGGATGGGGCCCGAACGGCCCGAACGGGCGGGGGCGGGCGGCAGCGGAGGAGCCGGGCGACACCGTGTGGCGACTGAGGTCCCGGGGGTGCTGGCAGGAGGCGGCCGAACTGCTGCGCCCGGCCGCCGAACAGGACCCGGCAGCGGCCCTGGCACGGGCCGAACTCCTCATCGAGCAGTGCCTGTTCACCGCCGCACAGTGGACCCAGGCGGAACAGGCGCTGCGCCTCGCGGAGGCCGTGGTGGCCAGCACCGAGCAGCGCGCGGCCGCAGCCTGCGCCCGCGGCTTCCTGGCGTACGTGGCCAGCGTGCTCGGCCCCCGGGACCGACTGGACGAGGCGCAGGCCGCGCTCGGACGCACCTCGGCACTGCTGCCGCCGGACGCGCCGGGCCGCCCGCTGCTGGACTTCCGGCGCGGACTGGTCGCCGAGAACCTGCTGCGCGACCGCGGCGCCGCCTGGATCGCCTACCGCCGGGCGCACGACGGCGCGGGCGAACGCGGGGACGAACTGCTGCGCTCGTACACCTGGCGCCACCTGGCGGCGCTGGCCCTGGCCCGCGGGGACCGCGACCACGCCCGCGAGGGCTTCGACGCCTCGCTGCGGCTGCGCGAGCAACTCGGCTTCACGGTGGGGGTGGCGCCGGCGCTCGCGGCGCTCGCCGAGGTGTCCGAACCTGCCGAGGCCACCCGGTTGCGCGCCGAGGCGGCCCGGCTCGTCCACGCCCTGGGCGGCGTGCCGGTCTGGCTCGCGCGCCAGTTGGGCACCACCCGCACGCCGGGGCCTCCCCCGGACGGGGCCCGCACGCCGGGGCTCCCCCCGGACGGGGCCCACACGCCGGGGCCTCCCCCGGACGGGCGCATCACCCGCGAGACCTGGGGGACAATCAGCTAAGGTGAGCCTAACCTGGCCGGGGTGAGCAGTACCCCGGCCGGGTTCGCCTTGCCGTTCCCCGGGCACCGCCATGCCCCGGTCCGGCCGGGCCCGGGCGGGCCACCACCCCGACCGGGCACCGCCGGGCGGTCCATGGGCGGTCCCCGGTCGACCCGATGGGGCCCGCCCATGACCGCGAGCAGCACCCGGCCCGGCCCCACGCCGTGCGCCCCCCGCACCACCGAGGCGCACGCCCTCACCCCCGCGCCGGCCGCCACCGCCCCCGGCGCGACCTCGTACCACCGGCTCACCGCGCTCGCCCCCGTCCTGCGGGTGCGCTGCGCCCCGCCCCGCCGCGGCGACGGCTGGATCCCCGCCGCCGACCTGACCACCCGGCCCGAGGCGGTCCGCGAGCTGATCGCCCACGACGCCCGGCAGGGCCTCGCCCGCTACGGGCGGCCGCTGCGCCCGGACGTGGCGGCCGGCTTCGGCCTGCACCGCGTCGTGTGGCCGCTCTCGCTGCTGTTCACGCTGCCGTGGTTCCTGGAGCGCCGGGTCCCGCTGCTCGGCCCGGAGGACGTCTCGGTGCGCCGCGGCACCGACCGGGTGGAGCTGACGGTCCGCCCGGAGGCGTTCGCCTGCCTGCCGGACGACCCGGCGGCCGGCGTGCCGCAGGCCCGTACGGTGCCGGACGGGAACGCGCTGGCCGCCGAACTGCGGTGCGCGCTGGGCGGGTTCCTGGAGCCGGTGCTGGTCGCCTTCCGGCCCGAGGTGCGGCGCGGGCCGCGGGTGCTGTGGGCGATGGCCACGGACGCGGCGGTGGAGGGTCTCTGGTACGCCGGCGGGCTGCTCGGGGAGCAGGAGCGGGCGCGCGCCGAGCTGTCCGCGCTGCTGGAGCCCCCGCAGGCGGGCGGCGCGGCGGCGGCACCGGCGTGCGCGCCCGGCGTGACCGGCGGCCCCGCTCCGGCCCCGTCCCCCTTCACCCCGGGTGCCGGTTTCGCCGCACCGGCGCCCGGGTGCGGGGATGCTTCGGGCACCGACCGGGCCCGGGCCAGCTGCTGCCTCGTGTACACCGCCCAACCGGAGGACATCTGCGGCGGCTGCCCCCGCGTCATGCGGGGTTGACGAAAACACGTGCGAAGCCGGATCCGGAAAGCCCGGAATTCCGGGAACAGCCCGCTTCAAATGCATAAGAAAATGCGATTTTCGCGGGGTCAGAAATCCCTCTACTCAGCGCATTGGCACCGAATCGGCCATTCCCCCGCCGAGCATCCGCCATGATGGTCCCCGCCATCACGACGCAGGAACGCGACGCAGGAAAGCGAGGCTGGTTCCGGCGATGAAATTGTCCGACATACCGCTTGGCTGGGCCGTCACCGGAGGTGCGGGGCTGCTGGTCAGCGCGCTCCTGGTGGCCCTGGTCCGGAGCCGGGGATCCGCCGCCGCCGGAGGGCCGGATTCCTGGGAGCGTTCCGAGGAACGGCGCCGCCGCAAGGAATCCCTGTACGGCGGCGCCTCGTACACGCTGCTGTTCTGCTGCGCGGGTGTCGCCGCCGCGCTGTCCTTCCACGGGCTGGTCGGCTTCGGGGTGCAGAACCTCGGACTGTCCGGCGGCTGGGAGTACCTCGTGCCGTTCGGCCTCGACGGCGCCGCGATGTTCTGCTCGGTGCTCGCCGTGCGCGAGGCCAGCCACGGCGACGCCGCGCTCGGCTCCCGGCTGCTGGTCTGGCTGTTCGCCGGCGCCTCGGCCTGGTTCAACTGGGTGCACGCCCCGCGCGGCTTCGGCCACGCAGGCGCCCCGCAGTTCTTCTCCGGCATGTCCCTCTCGGCGGCCATCCTGTTCGACCGGGCGCTCAAGCAGACCCGCCGGGCCGCGCTGCGCGAGCAGGGGCTCGTCCCCCGCCCGCTGCCGCAGATCCGCATCGTGCGCTGGCTGCGCGCCCCCCGCGAGACCTACGCGGCCTGGTCGCTGATGCTCCTGGAAGGCGTCCGCAGCCTCGACGAGGCGGTGGACGAGGTCCGCGAGGACAAGCGGGAGAGGGCCGTGGAGCGGGAGCGCCGCAGGCTCGCCGGCCGCCGCGAGCGGGCGGAGATCCGGGCGATCAGCCGCAGCAACAGCGCCTGGCGCGGACGCGGCGGCGCCGCACGGCAGTTGGAGTCCGGCTCGGAACCCGCCATAGCCGGCGGGCCCGCGGCGGAGCGGCCCGCCGGGCCGCGCGAGGTCGAGGCCGCCGAGGGCGCGGTGGTGCCCGCCGAGGGCACGGTGGCCCAGCCGGGCCTGCCCGCCCGCCCGGAGCGGCGCACCATCGACCTGACCGTCGACGAGGACACCGTGACGCTGCCGCGGCTGGACTCGCTGGAGCGCAAACTGAAGGACCTGGAGCAGCAGTTCGGGTAGCCGGATCTAGGTTGCGGGCGTGCCGCTGAGCTCGAACCACATCCGCTTGCCGGAGCCGCGCGGCTCCACGCCCCAGGCGTCCGCCAGCGCCTCGACGAGCATCAGCCCGCGCCCGGAGGAGGCCTGCTCCCCCGGGGTCCGGCGGGTCGGCCACAGGTCCGACTCGTCCTCCACCTCGACCCGCAGCCGGGCCCGGCCGCCGTCCGAGGCCGGCTCCCGGTAGAGCCGGGCGGTGAACATGGCGTCCCGGTCGGTGTGCCGGATGGCGTTGGTGACCAGTTCGGAGGAGAGCAGTTCGGCGGTGTCGATGAACTCGGCGACGCCCCAGCGGCGCAGCGCGTCGCGCAGCTCCGCCCGGACCTCGGAGATCCGCGCCAGGTCGGCCTGGCCGATCCGGCGGCGCAGCTGCTGGGCGGCCAGGCCGCCGGCCGGACCGTCCCAGCGCAGGAGCAGCAGCGCTATGTCGTCCTCGCGCTCGCTGGAGTCGGCGGCCTGGGAGGCGATCCGGTCGGCCAGGTCCTCCAGCGGGTCGCGGGCCGCCTCCTCGGCGCGCGGCAGCGGGCGGGCGAGCGCCCGGGTGAGCCGGGCGATGCCCTCGTCCAGGTCCATGCCGCGCGCCTCGACCAGGCCGTCGGTACAGAGCAGCACCGTCTCGCCCGGGTCCAGGCTGAACCGGGTGACCCGGTACTCCTGGTCCGGGTCGATGCCCAGCGGCAGCCCGCCGGCCACCGGCACCACCGCGGCGGTGCCGTCCGCCCGGCGCACCACCGGGTCGAGGTGGCCGGCCCGGACGGCGTAGACCACGCCGTAGTCCACGTTGACCTCGGCGTAGGCGCAGGTCGCGAAGTGGTCGGTGTCCAGGTCGGCGAGGAAGCGGGAGGCGCGGGCCATCACCGCGGCCGGCGGGTGCCCCTCGGCCGCGTAGGCGCGCAGCGCGATCCGCAGCTGGCCCATGATCCCGGCGGCGTGCACGTCGTGGCCCTGGACGTCCCCGATCACCAGGCCGACGTGCCCGCCCGGCAGCGGCACCACGTCGTACCAGTCGCCGCCGATCTGCAGGCCGGAGCCGGCCGCCAGGTAGCGCACGGCGGTCGTCACCCCCGGCACCGACGGCACGGTCCGCGGCAGCATCACCCGCTGGAGGCCGGCCGCCAGCTCGTGCTCGGCGTCGTGCAGCCGGGCCCGGGCCAGGGACTGGGCGACCAGCCCGCCCAGGGTCGACAGCAGGGTGCGCTCGTCGGCGTCCAGCTCGCGCTCGTCGTCGAAGCTGACCACGCAGACGCCGATCGCCCGCCCGCTGGCCACCAGCGGCAGGAACGCCCAGGAGCCGCGCCCGGTACGGCTGGTCGGCTCCCAGACCTCGGGGTAGGACGCGCGGAACTCCTCACGGGTCGGGATGAACACCGGCGCCCGGTGGCGCACCGCCTCGGCGGCCGGGTGCCCGGCCGGCAGCGCCGTGCGGTCCCAGACCGCCAGCGCCTCGGTCCGGTAGCCGGAGGCGCCGAGCACCTGCGCCCGGCCGGCCTCGAAGGAGGCCAGCACCAGGCCGTCCGGCGGCAGGCCGGGCAGCGGCAGCCCGGTGAACACCCGGGCCACGTCGCGGACGGTGACGGCTTCGGAGAGGGCGCGGGCCGCCTCCTTGATGAACCGGGAGCGCTCCTCGCGCAGCAGGGCCATCCGGTCGGCGCGGTCGCGCTTGTGCAGTTCGACGGTGGCGTCCCAGACGAAGCCCACCATCCGCGAGGCCCGGCCGAAGGCGTCCGCGAGCACCCGGCCGCGGAAGCGCACCGCGCGCATGGTGCCGTTGGGCCCGACGGTGCGGTAGTAGGCGCCGCACTGGCCCAGTTCGGCCACCGCGCGCTCGACCCGGCGGCGCACCACCGGCGCGTCCTCGGGGTGCAGCAGGGCCAGGAAGGAACCGGCGGTGCGGTCGAAGCGGCCCTGGTCCATGCTGTCCAGGCCGATGATCGCGCAGGCCCGGTGGTCGCCCTCCAGGACGTCGCGGCGGATGTCCCAGTCGAAGGAGCCGATGCCGTTGGCGGCCATCGCGGGCTCCAGCCAGTCCGGCATGGTGTCCGCGGAGGCGGGCGGCAGGCTGCCGGGGAGCACCGTCGCCAGCCGTCCGGCGGCGAGCGCGGGCGCCGGGCGCGGCACGGGCCGGCGCACCGCCTGCGCGGGCGGCTTCGCCCGGCCCGGCCCGGTCGCGGCGGGGCCGGCGGGGGGCTGGTCGACCGTCACGGGAGCGGGACCGGCGGGGTTCGGACCGGTGGTGCGGGCGGAGGCTGCCTGCTGCGGTTCGACGGTGGGCGCACCGGGTGGAAGCGCCGGCCCCGGCGACTCGGGCTCAGTGGGCATGCTGCTCCTGCCGCTGCCGTGGCGGACCGCGCCGACCGTCCGGCCGGGCCGCGTGGCGGTGTGATGGGTGGTGCTGGATCGGACGGTGTCGACGGGCGGGGTCGGTCGAGGTTCGGTCTCCCCGCTGCTTCCCGCACGTGGACACACATTCCCACCATCCTGTCCAATGTTGGGCCGAGCGGCAATGGCAACGGGCCGGAAATCTTCCGTTCCGCCTTCTGTTCTGGGCATGCTTCGAAGGCGAATGAATCGACGGCGAACGGTGCGGCGGGCCGCGCGCCCCCGCCCGCCCCGCGCCCCCGCATGCCCCGAGCGCCCCGTGCCCGCGCCCCGAGCCTGTGCCCCGCACCCCGGGAGCGGCCGGGCTCAGGGCAGGGCGAGCTCGAACCAGGTGACCTTGCCGTCGCCCCGCAGCTGCACGCCCCACGCGTCCGCGAGCGACTCCACCAGCAGCAGGCCGCGCCCCGAGGTCGCGTACTCGGCGTCCGGATCGCGGCGCCGGCCGGGCAGCCGGGTCGTGCCGTCCTGCACCTCGATCCGCAGCCGGTGGTCCGACCCGAGCACCGCGTCGAACACCGCGCCCTTGCCGGTGTGCAGCAGCGCGTTGGTCACCAGCTCGGAGGAGAGCAGTTCGGCGGTGTCCGACAGCTCCGGCACCCCCCAGTGGCTGAGCGCCGTCCGCAGCCGCCGGCGGACCGAGCCGACCGCGACCAGGTCGGCCGGGTCGAGCGTCAGGTGCAGCCGGCGGTGCAGGGCGCAGCCGGGGGCCGAGGTGCCCGGCAGGGTCGTCCCGGTGCCGCCGGCTGCGCCCGGGGCGGGCCCGGACCGGTAGGCGTCACCCGAACTCGTCCGCTGCCGCGGGAATCGCGACTGACCGTCCATCAACACATGCCCCCGCCCTCGAATCCGGGCCCCCGCCTCCGGATCCCCCGCCGGCCGGGTGGCCCCCACGTTCTGACCACTCATCCTCATGCCCAGTTGACGGCGTTTGCAACAGTGTGCGTCCGATCACGTGGGGTGAAAGGGGCACGGGGAGGTTCACGTGATCCAACTGCCCGCGCCGGACAGGTTTGCGAAGCGCAGAGCCTGTTTTCGAGCCCGCCCCCGCCCGATCCCGCGCACACCCGGCGCCCGGGCGCCGGCCCGCGCCGCCCTCCTGCTCCCCGTCGCACCCCCGCCGTGCGCCGGGCCCCGGCCGGCCCCGCACCGCTCCGCGCGCCCGGCGCACCCCGGCGGCGCACCTTCCCCGCGCACCTTCCCCGCGGGCCTTCACCCCCGGGCCTTCACCCCCGGGCCTTCACCCCCGGGCCTTCACCCCCGCCGCGGGCCCGGCGAGCCGAACCCCTGCGGACCGGCAACGCTGGACACGGCGGCCCGGTCCGGGTTCAATGGCCCGAGATGTTTGAACGACGTTCTAACATCGCCCCCGAAAGCCGACCCCCTCCCCCGGCGACCGCGAGCGAGGAACCGTGCGACTGACCCCCACCGAGCGGGACCGGCTGCTGATCTTCACAGCAGCCGAACTGGCCCGCGCCCGCCGCGCCCGGGGCGTACGCCTCAACATCCCCGAAGCCACCGCCCTGATCGCGGACACCGTCTGCGAGGCCGCCCGCGACGGTCGGCGCCTGGCCGAGGCCATCGAGGCCGGCCGCAGCGTGCTCACCGCCGACGACGTGCTGCCCGGCGTACCGGACGTCGTCACCGTCATCCAGGTCGAGGCCGTCTTCGACGACGGCACCCGCCTGGCCGTCGTCAACGACCCGTTCCGGGGCGCCGGCTCGCTCGGCGACGAAGCCCCCGGCGGCGCACTGATCGGCGACGGCGCCGGCTACGACCCGGTCGAGGAGACGGTGCTGCTGCCCGTCCACAACACCTCCCAGGTGCCGATCTCGGTCACCTCGCACTTCCACTTCTTCGAGGCCAACCCGCGCCTCGCCTTCGACCGCGCCGCCGCCTACGGCACCCACCTGGCCGTCCCGGCCGGCTCCTCGGTGCGCTTCGACCCGGGCGCCACCGTCGAGGTCGGCCTGGTGCCGATCGGCGGCCAGCGCGTCGCGATCGGCTTCGCCGGCCTGGTCGACGGCCCGCTGGACGCGCCCGGCGCGAAGGAGGCCGCCCTGGCCAAGGCCCGCGCGACCGGCTACCTGACCACCTTCGACGACACGGAGGTGCCGTCATGACGTCCATCACCCCCCACGACTACATCTCGGTGCACGGCCCCCGGGCCGGCGACCGGATCCGGCTCGGCGACTCCGGCCTGATCGTCCGCGTCGAGTCCGACTCGCAGGCCCCCGGCGAGGAGTTCCTCGCCGGCTTCGGCAAGACCGCCCGCGACGGACTGCACCTCAAGGCCGCCGCCGTCCGCGACACCTGCGACGTGGTGATCAGCAACGTCCTGGTGATCGACGCCATCCAGGGCATCCGCAAGACCTCGATCGGCCTGATCGACGGCCGGATCGCCTCGATCGGCCGCGCCGGCAACCCCGACACCCTCGACGGCGTGGACGTCGTCGTCGGCACCGGCACCACCATCGTCTCCGGCGAGGGCATGATCGCCACCGCCGGCTCCATCGACACCCACGTCCACCTGCTCTCGCCGCGGATCATGGAGGCCTCGCTGGCCTCCGGCGTCACCACGATCATCGGCCAGGAGTTCGGCCCGGTCTGGGGCGTCGGCGTCAACTCCCCCTGGGCCCTGCGCCACGCCTTCAACGCCTTCGACGCCTGGCCCGTCAACATCGGCTTCCTGGGCCGCGGTTCGTCCTCCGACGCGGCCCCGCTCGTCGAGGCCCTGGCCGAGGGCGGCGCCTCCGGCTTCAAGGTCCACGAGGACATGGGCGCCCACACCCGCGCCCTGGACACCGCGCTGCGCGTCGCCGAGGAGTACGACGTCCAGGTCGCCCTGCACACCGACGGCCTGAACGAGTGCCTGTCGGTGGAGGACACCCTGAAGGTGCTGGAGGGGCGGACGATCCACGCCTTCCACATCGAGGGCTGCGGCGGCGGACACGTCCCCAACGTGCTGAAGATGGCGGGCGTGCCCAACGTCATCGGCTCCTCCACCAACCCCACCCTGCCGTTCGGCCGCGACGCGCTCGGCGAGCACTTCGGCATGATCGTCTCCGCCCACGACCTCAAGACCGACCTGCCCGGCGACGCCGCCATGGCCCGCGACCGCATCCGCGCCGGCACCATGGGCGCCGAGGACGTCCTGCACGACCTCGGCGTCATCGGCATCACCTCCTCCGACGCCCAGGGCATGGGCCGCGCCGGCGAGACCGTCCGCCGCACCTTCGCCATGGCCGGCAAGATGAAGGCCGAACTCGGCCCCCTCGACGGTGGCTACGGCACCACCGAGAGCGGCGACGACAACGAGCGCGTCCTGCGCTACATCGCCAAGCTCACCATCAACCCCGCCATCGCCCACGGCCTCTCCCACGAGGTCGGCTCCATCGAGGTCGGCAAACTCGCCGACATCGTGCTGTGGCGCCCCGACCACTTCGGCGCCAAACCCCAACTGGTCCTGAAGGCCGGCTTCCCCGCCTACGGCGTGGTCGGCGACCCCAACGCCTCCACCGACACCTGCGAACCCCTCGTCCTCGGACCGCAGTTCGGCGCCCACGGCGCCACCGCCGCCGACATCTCCGTCGCCTTCGTCGCCCAGGCCGCCGCCGACGGCGCCTACCTCGACCGCCCCGCCGACGGCCTGCCCACCCGCCGCCGCCGCGTCGGCGTCCGCAACACCCGCGGCATCGGCCCCCGCGACATGGTCCGCAACGCCCGGGTCGGCCGCGTCGACGTCACCCAGACCGGCCTGGTCTCGCTGGACGGCGAACCGCTGCGCTCCGAACCCGCGGACAGCGTCTCGCTCAGCCGCCTCTACTTCCTCTGACACCTCCGCCGACGCTTCCGTCGACACCTCCGCCGAACGCCTCCCCCTAGGACTCCCGGATGACCACCCCCACGCCCGCCTCCCTCGGCTACCGGATGCCCGCCGAGTGGCACCCGCACGACCGCACCTGGATGGCCTTCCCCACCGCCAACCCCACCTTCGACACCCCCGAGAACCTGCACGCGGGCCGCGAGGCCTGGGCCGCCGTCGCCAACACCATCGTCCGGTACGAACCGGTCACCCTGGTCGTCAACACCGGCGAGACCGCGGACGCCCGCAGGTACGTCTCCGAGCAGGTCGAGACCGTCGAGCGCCCGCTCGACGACGCCTGGATGCGCGACATCGGCCCGTCCTTCCTGATCGACGGCAAGGGCTCGCTGGCCGCCACCGACTGGATCTTCAACGGCTGGGGCGCCCAGTCCTGGGCCCGCTGGGACGACGACCAGCACATCGCCGAGCACATCAGCGAACTGACGGGCGTCCAGCGCTTCGCCTCCCGGCTGATCAACGAGGGCGGCGGCATCCACGTCGACGGCGAGGGCACCGTCCTGGTCACCGAGACCGTCCAACTCGGCGAGGGCCGCAACGCGGACTGGACCAAGGAGGAGGTCGAGGCCGAACTGCACGCCTTCCTCGGCACCACCAAGGCGATCTGGCTGCCGCGCGGACTCACCCGCGACTACGACGAGTTCGGCACCCGCGGGCACATCGACATCGTCGCCTCCTTCGTGCGCCCCGGCGTCGTCGTCGCCCACGTCCAGCCGGACCCCGCCCACCCGGACCACGCCGTCTGCCAGGAGCTCGTCGCCATCCTGCGCGCCGCCACCGACGCCCGGGGCCGGGCGCTGGAGGTCATCGAACTGGCCGCCCCCACCGTCCTGCTGGACGAGGACGGCGAACCGGTCGACTACTCCTACATCAACCACTACGTGGCCAACGGCGCCGTGATCCTGTGCGCCTTCGACGACCCGCGCGACCAGGAGGCCGCCGCCGTCCTCGGCCGCGCCTACCCGGGCCGCACCGTCGAGCTCGTCGACGCCCGCGAGATCTTCGCCAACGGCGGCGGCATCCACTGCATCACCCAGCAGCAGCCGAAGTCCGCCTGATCCCAGGCCACTTGGGGCACCTGGACCACCTTGGACACCAGGGCCACCCGGCTGCCGGGGCGGGGGCACCTCCCCCGCCCCGGCAGCCTTCCGACCTCCGCACCACCGAGGGAGCGCACCGCACATGGCCGACCCCCGCCCGCGCCGACCGGCGCGCCCCCGCGAGGAGGTCTTCGCCACCGCCCGGGCCGCGATCGCCGAACACGGGCTCGCCAAACTCACCATGGCCGGGCTCGGCAAACAGCTCCAGATGAGCGCCGGACACCTGCTCTACTACTTCGGCAGCAAGGACCAGCTGCTGCTGGAAACCCTCCGCTGGAGCGAGGACCAGCTCGGCGCCCGGCGCCGTGACGCCCTCGCCGACCGCTCGCGCGACCCCTGGCAGCGGCTCGACGCCTACCTGCGCCTCTACCTGCCCGACGGGGCGGGCGATCCGCGCTGGATCCTGTGGGTCGAGGTGTGGGGGCGCTCCCCCGCCAGCGCCGAGATCCGCCAGGGGCAGCAGGAGATCGAGGCGCCCTGGCAGGCCGACCTGGTCGCCCTCATCGAGGAGGGCACCGCCACCGGCCACTTCACCCCCGGGCCCGCCGCCGACCGGGCCACCCAGATCCGCGCCCTCCTCGACGGCCTGGCCGTCCCCATCGCCATCGGCCTCCCCGCCGCCCACCGCCCCGCCGCCCTCACCCAGGCCGCCGCCGTCACCACGATCCTCCTGCGCACCTGACCCCCCGGGGGCTGCGGCGGGGTGGACAGGCCCTACGACTTGTTCAGGTACGTGAGGACGGCGCGGACGCGGCGGTTGGTGTCGTCGTCGTCGGTGATGCCGAGCTTGCCGAACATCGCGGTGGTGTACTTGCCGATGGCGCTCTCGCTCAGGAAGAGCCGGCGGCCGATGGCCTGGTTGGAGAGCCCCTCGGCCATCAGCCCCAGCACGGCGTACTCGCGTTCGGTGAGCCGTTCGAGCCCCCGGTTCGGTGGCGTGTTGGACAGCAGTCTCGCGATGACGGCCGGGTCCATGGCCGTCCCTCCGTCCGCGACGCGCTCCAGGGCGCCGATGAACTGGTCGGCGTCGAACACGCTCTCCTTGAGGAGGTAGCCGACGCCGCCGGAGCCGTCCGCCAGGAGCTCCCGGGCGTACAGCTGCTCGACGTGCTGGGAGAGGATGAGGACCGGCAGCCCGGGCATCTCGCCGCGGGCGGCGAGGGCCGCCCGCAGCCCCTCGTCCGACTGGGTCGGCGGCATGCGGACGTCGATGACGGACACGTCCGGGCGCCACCTGCGCAACGCGTCGAGCGTCTCGGGCCCGGTGGCGGCCGTGGCCACCACCTGGTGCCCGCAGGCCTCGATCAGGCGGACCATCCCGTCGCGCAGGAGGTAGAGGTCTTCGGCTACAACGATTCGCATGGCACCGTCATCCTGACACGGGTCGGACCGCCCGACGGACTGGTGACCTCCAGGGTGCCGTCGAAGGCCGCGAGCCGGCGGCGCAGGCCCGCCAACCCGCCGCCGGCCCGGACGTCGGCCCCGCCCCGGCCGTCGTCCTCGACCTCGGCGACCACCGCGGCGGCGACACCGGTGCCGTCCCGCATGAGGGAGATCCGCACCCCGGACGCCCCGGCGTGCCGGACGGCGTTGGTCAGCAGCTCGGCGACGCCGAAGTAGACGGCGGACTCGATCGGCGGGTCCAGGCGCAACGGGGCGCCGGCGCTGACGGCCACCTCCAGCGGGACGTCCAGGGCGAGCGCGCGGACGGCGTCGACGAGCCCCCGCTCGCTCAGCACCGGCGGGCTGATCCCCCGGATCAGGTCGCGGAGTTCGGCCAGCGAGGCGGCGGCACCGGCCTGCGCGTCCCGCATCAACGCCCTGGCCTGGTCGGGGTCACGCTCCATCAGCTTCCCGGCGGTCGCCAGGGAGAGCCCGAGCGCCACCAGGCGGGCCTGCGCCCCGTCGTGCAGATCCCGTTCGATCCGGCGGATCTCGGCGGCCTGCGCGACCGTCACGTCCGCGCGCTGGGCCCTCAGTTCCTCGACCCGCTCCGCCAACGCCATCGCCGGCGACGGGCGCAGGAAGCGGACCGCCACCGGCACGACGGGCCGCCAGGCGTACGGGGCGGAGGCCACGGCCACGACCGCGCCGAGCGCCCCGGCCAGGCCCGCGGCGGATTCCGGCCCGCCGAACCCGAGGACCGCGCAGGCCGCCACGACCACCCCGGCCGGCGGGAGGCACGCGAGCAGACCGGCGGTGAACGGCGCGATCCCCGCGAACCGCAGGTCGCGCCAGTTCGCCGGGTCCCGCCAGCGGACCCGCCAGCGCTGGTCCATCAGCGCGTCCCGGCGGGTGCGCTCGTAGGAGAAGCCGTTCCACCAGAACCCGGTGGACATCCGCGTCACCGGCCCGGCCTGCCGGTATCCGGCGGGGATCACCGTGGCGGTCCACCGCGCGACGAGGAAGCGGACGATCCGGCAGACGGGGCGGGGCAGGGCGAGCGTGCCCACGCCCACCAGCACGAACGGCGCCGTCCACGACCACGGGTTGCCCGCCCCCCACCAGACCCCCAGCGCCACCGCCGCGGCCCACACGGCCGGCAGCAGCAGGCAGACGGCCGCCACGACGCACGCCCGCACGAACCCCACCCCGGCGCGCGCCACCCACGAACCCAGCCGTCCCACGTCTCTCCCCTTCCGTACGGTGCTCCCACTGTGCACCGCGCCGAGCCCGCCACCGCCCCGATCGGCCGGGGAGTGGGGCTGGCCCCACCCACGTGTGGGCCCAGACCGATACCGCCCCGGCCGGGCGGTTCATAGCGTCGGTGGACATGGACACCAACACGCACAGCACAGGCACGCACAGCACGGACATTCCCTACACGCCCCGGGCGGAGCTGCTCCACGACTCCCGTACCCGGCGGGCCTTCGGCACGGTGACGGCCAGCGTCAAGGTCTACGGCGCGCTCGGCGCCGTCGCGTTCCTGGCGGTCATCGCGGTGGCGGGCAGCGGCCACCCGGTGAACACGTTCATGTGGGTCCGGGCGGTGCTGCTGCCGGTGGTCGCCGTGCTGGTCCACCGGCTGGCGGTCGCCGCCTCCCGAGGATCCCGCCAGGCCTTCGAACGACTGGGCGTCCTCACCGTCACCATGCCGATCGCCATCATCGGCGTCGACCTGATCCCGGGCGTCTGCCCGCCCTGGTACGCCGCCGTGCAGGTCGTCTGCATGCTGCCCGTCCTCCGGGCCGCGGTCACCGTCCGCGGCTCCGCGCTGCGCGCCGCCTTTCCCAAGGCGCGCTGACCGGGCGTCGGGCGCCTGGTGCGCGGTCGACGTCCGGTCGGCGTCCGGTCGTCATTCGGTCGTCAGTCGGTCCAGACGGCGGCCGCCGTACGGTCGTCGGCGTAGCCCTTGGCACGGACCTGGACCTGGCGGAGGAAGTCGACGGTGCCGGGCGGATGCGGGTGGGCCCAGTGGGTGGACAGGAAGTGGGCGACGGCCGGCTCGTCGGCGATCGGGCGGGCCAGACCGGGGGTGCAGAGCAGCAGCACGTCGCCCGGGGTGGCGGGGACCAGCCGGAAGCGGAACGGCCTCGGCTCCTCCGGCGGCTGCTGGCCGTCCGGGTGGTGCAGCAGGCGGGCCGCGTAGGCGTCGATCCAGTGGCCGGAGCGCAGCAGGTAGAGCCCGCCCGGGCCGACCCCGAAGGCCGCCCGGTGGCCGGCCGCCGGGTCGAGCGACAGCAGCAGGCAGTGCAGCGAGGCCGGGGACGGCGTGCCGTCCTCCTCGTTTCCGGGCACGAGCGCGCGCAGCGGGGCGACGGCGCCGGTGGCGAGCCGCTGGAGGCCGTAGCGCAGCCGGTCCCGGGCGCCGTCGCGCAGGTCTGCGGCCAGGCCCTCGCGGCTGCGGCCGACCGCAGCGGCCAGATGGCGGCAGGCCTCACGGGTGCTGGTGGCGACGGCCTCCGGGGGGAGCGCCTCGTCCGCGGCGGTGCCGGTCCGGTCGATGCCGGCGAGCACGGCGAGCAGCAGCCCGTCCGGGCCGTCCCCGAACCTGGTGACCAGCAGCGCGTCGCGTCGCGACTCGCCCCGGAAGCGGGCGGAGTCGCCGCGGACGGAGACGGCGCGCAGGACGGACGACCCGTACTGGGCGCCCTCCAGGACGGTGTCCGGCACGAGCGCCCCGAGGACGCCCGGATCCGCCTCCGGGACGGCGGTCGGCTCCGGCCCGTAGGTCGGCGGGCGCTCGCCGATGTGCGGCACGGTGGGGGCGCCGTCGGCGAGCGGCGAGCGGACGGCCGGGCGCGGGTCGGGGACGGTGGCGGTGGCGGTGGCGAGGGTGTCGGGTTCCTCGGTGGCCTCGGCTTCGGGCTCGGGCTCGGCTTCGGGCTCGGGCTCGGCTTCGGGCTCGGGCTCGGCTTCGGGCTCGGGCTCGGCTTCGGGCTCGGGCTCGGGCTCGGGCTCGGGCTCGGGCTCGGGCTCGGGCTCGGGCTCGGGCTCGGGCTCGGGTTCCTCGGCGGCGGCCTCGGGTTCGGGTTCCGGCTCGGGTTGCGGCTCGGGCTCGGGGGTGGGCTTGTCCAGGGAGACCGGTGTGGGGGCGGTGTCGGCTTCGGTTTCCTGGGCGTCAGGGGCGAACACCCGCTCCTCGTCCGTCCGCTGGGGTCCGATGACACCGATCGCGGTGTCGAACCAGTCGTCGATGCTGTCCCGTTCCAGCACCTCGTCCGCTACCGGCACCGCCGCCGCCACCGACGCAAGCTCCGGATCCGGTTCCGGCTCCGCGTCCAGGACGGGCTCCGGTTCGGCCGTGCGCTGCTGGCCGATGAGGCCGACCGCCGTATCGAACCAGTCGTCGACGCTGCCGTCGCCGGGGTCCGCGTGCGGGGTGTCGGGGAGGGTGCCCGCCGGGCCGTCGTAGACCGTTTCCCACCAACCGTCGTCCGGCCGGTGCGGCTGTGCGGGGGCACCCTGCTTGCTCATCTGGCGGCTCCTGGTCGGTCCGTGGTCGCGCCGCCCCCGGCGGGGCCGGACTCGACGTCATTGTCTCCAAGTGCAACGACGCTGTCCGGGTTTCGGCGACAACCGGTCAGCGCCGGGCCGTTCCCGGCCACCGCGTCGACCTCGGGTTTCACCGGGGAGTCCGGCGCCGCGTCCGCCCCTGCGTCCACCCCCGGGTTCACCCCTGCGTTCGGTCCCGTTCCGTCCGTGCTTGCCGGATGTGCCCGGAGCAGGGCGTTTCCGGGGTGTTCGGGTCCGGGAGCGGCCGAAAATGGGGGTGGAGGAGGGGCATCGCTTCACTCGTTCGGCTGATTAAATGTGCGCATGACCGCGTCGGCCCCCAGCTCACCTCGACCGGGGAGGGCCGCTCCGGCGGGCCGCCCGGTGGGTGTGCTGTGGGTTCTGCTGCTGGTCGCGCTGCTCACGACGCTGCCGTGCGCCGGTCAGTCGAAGGCGGTCGGCGCGCACGCCGCTCCGATGCCGACCACCGTCACCGCCGCCGTCACCGTCACCGCCGTCACGGCGGTCTCCAGTCACGCCCCGCACGCCGGCCCCGCCGCCAAGGCCTCCGACCAGCGCCAGCGCGCCGGCGAGCAGCGGCACTGGACGTGGTGCACCGCCGACGGCGGGCAGCCCCGCCGTGACAACGGCTGCTCCAGCCACCCGTACTGCGCGCAGGACGCCCAGCTGCCGAACCCGCCGCCGCATCCGCAGCCGGCCGCGTCACCGCTCGCGCCGGCAGCCGAGGCGCTGCCCAGAGTGGTGCCCGCCGGGCTGCTGGACGGTCCGCATCCGGCGCCCGATCTGCACGAGCTGCAAGTACACCGGTCCTGAGCGGAACCCACCGCCCGGCATCCGCCGGCGGATCCGCCCCTCCCCTTCTTTCAGCTGACCGCCGCGCCACCAGCAGTGCGCGGCGGGGACAAGGACAACCACCATGGGTTCCGCCTCGAAGCAGTCCGGCAAGCAGTCCGGCAAGCCCGGCCCGACCGACCGCCGCGCCCGGATAGCCGAGCTGCGCGCCGGCGAGCAGCGCCGCGACCGCCGCAACAAGGTCATCGCCTCGGTCGCGGCCGGTGTGCTGGTGATCGGCGCGATCGCCACCGGCACCTGGATCGTCATGGACGCCAACCAGAGCAAGAAGAAGGAGCAGGCCGCCGCCAACGCGGACATCCCGGGCGTGCAGACCTTCGGCGAGCTGAGCCGCACCCACGTCAAGGACAAGGTCAGCTACCCGATGACCCCGCCGGTCGGCGGCGACCACAACGCGATCTGGCTGGACTGCATGGGCCACGTCTACGACCAGCCGGTCGAGAACGAGCGCGCCGTCCACTCGCTGGAGCACGGCGCGGTCTGGGTGACGTACAACGGCAAGGCGACGCCGGACGACATCAAGACCCTGTCCGACAAGGTCAAGACCACCCCGTACTCGCTGATGAGCCCGTACCCGGACGAGAAGGGCGCCATCACCCTGAACGCCTGGAGCACCCAGCTGATCGTGGACAGCGCGAGCGACCCCCGGGTGAACCAGTTCTTCACCAAGTACGTCCAGGGCAAGCAGACCCAGGAGCCGGGCGCCTCCTGCACCATGGGGCAGATGTGACCGCCGACGCGGCGCTGCCCGAGGACGGCTCCGAGCACGCCGCCGAGGAGTTCGCGGACGAGGCCGGGGCGCCGCGCCCGGCCCGTCGGCGGCTGTGGTGGCCGGCCGCGCTGGCCGCCGCCCTCGCGCTGGCCCTCGGGGTGCCCGCCCTGGTGGCGAGCGGGACGTCGGCGTCCGGGTCGGCCTCGGTGGCCGTCCCGGCGGACGACTCGCCCGAGGCCGGGTTCGCCCGCGACATGGCGACCCACCACCAGCAGGCGGTGGACCTGTCGTTCATCGTCCGGGACCGCACCGGCGACGACCCGACCCGCACCCTCGCCTTCGACATCATCAACACCCAGGCCAACCAGCGCGGGATGATGATGGGCTGGATCGACCAGTGGGGGCTGCCGCAGCACTCGGCGGCCAAGCCGATGACGTGGATGAGGATGGGCCACGACTACCAGGCCCACGACGGTTCGCTGATGCCCGGCATGGCCACCAACACCCAGCTGGCGAAGCTGCGTTCGCTCAGCGGGCGGGACGCCGAGGTGTACTACCTGCAGCTGATGATCCAGCACCACAAGGGCGGCGTCGAAATGGCCCAGGGCTATGTGGACCTGGCGAAGAACGACGCCGAGAAGCGGCTCGCCCAGTCGATGGTGGTCGCGCAGACCTCGGAGGTGCAGCTGATGACCGACATGCTCACGGAGCGCGGCGCCGCCCCCGGCGTGCCCGAGTCCTGACCCACCCCACTGCGCGTGTCCTCGGACGGCCGGGGCGCGGTCGACGGTCCCGTACCGTGCGTACCGTGCCCCGGCCGTCCCGCGTCCGCGACAAGCCCCTGGAGTTCCCGATGCCCCCCGCCGCACCCTGGCTGATCGCCGGACTGGGCAACCCCGGCCCGTGGTTCCGGCTGACCCGGCACAACGCCGGCTTCCTGACCGTGGAACGGCTGGCCGAACGGTACGGCGCGCGGTTCCGGCGGCGCGGGATCGGCGCCCTGGTGGCGGAGATCGAGGTCGACGGCCACCGGGTGGTGCTGGCCAAGCCGCAGTGGTTCATCAACCTGTCCGGCCGACCGGTGTCCGGCCTGCTGCGGCGTTACGGCGTCCCGGTCGAGCACCTGGTGGTCGTGCAGGACGACCTGGACTTCGCGTTCGGCACCGGGCGGCTCAAGCGCGGCGGCGGCCCCGGCGGCCACAACGGCGTGCGCTCGGTGGGCGAGGTGCTCGGCACCCCCGACTTCGTGCGGCTGCGCTTCGGCATCGGGCGCCCACCGAAGGGGCAGAGCGCCGGCGACTTCGTGCTGAAGAAGTTCTCGGACCACGAACAGGCCGCCCTGCCAGGGGTGTTGGACCGGTGCGCGGACGCGCTGGACACGCTGGTGCGGCGCGGCCTCAACCGGGCCCAGGACGCACTGAACGTCCGCTCGGAGGCTTAGGGGCTCTCAGGCTCAGGGGTCGGAGGCTCAGAGGAAGAGGTCCCGGCTCAGGCCTGGCGGACCGGCCGGGTCAGGGCCACGGCTGCCACCGCGACCGCCGCGAGAGCGAGCAGCACCGTCCGGCCGCCGGCCGCCGGGCCCGCCAGATGGACCCCGAGGACGGGCAGCGCGGTGCCGAGCGCCGTCCCGAGGCTGCGGGCCATGTTCACCATGCCGCCGCCGACCGCCGAGCACTGCGCCGGGATCGCCCGCATCACCAGCGCGTTGTTGGCGGGCAGCAGCAGTCCCAGCCCGTAGCCGGCGAGCAGCAGCGGCACCGCCACGGCCGCCCCGGAGACCGGCAGCAGCGCGAACAGCAGCAGCCCCGCGCCCGCGAGCACCGCGCCCGCGCGGCAGCGGGCGACGTCCGACCAGCCGCGCGGCAGCAGCGCGCCGCCGACGGTCGCGGCGAGCGCGAACGCGGCGGGCAGCAGGGTGATCACCAGGCCGGCCCGGGCCACCGGCACGCCCGCGCCGGTCAGCAGCACCGGGCCGAGCACGAGCGGGCAGAACAGCAGCAGGTAGCCGATCAGCGAAACCACCAGCCCGGACCGCACCCCGGGGGTGTTGACCAGGCCGGGCGCCAAGATCGGCCGGGCGGCCCGCCGTTCCTGACGGACCAGCGCGAGCGCGAGGACGGCGGCGGCGAGCAGCAGTGCGGCGGCGGCCCAGCCGGGCAGCGGCAGTCCGGAGGCGGTGGACAGGGCGAGCAGCAGCGCGGTGGTGGAGCCGGTGAGCAGCAGCAGGCCGGCCAGGTCGAAGCGGCCGCCGGACGCGGTGGCGGGCGGGCTCCCCACGCCCGGCGCGAGCGGGCCGTCCTCGGTGCGGGGAGCGGGCAGGCGCGCGGCGGCTCCTGCGGGCGGGCCCCCGGTGCCGGCGGCGAGCTGCTGCCCGGTACCGACGGCGGGCGGGGGCCCGGTGCGGGTGCGGGGCAGCAGGAACCAGCCGGCCAGGATGCCCAGCACCCCGATCGGCACGTTGATCCAGAACACCCACCGCCAGGAGGCGTGCTCCACCAGCAGCCCGCCGAGGCTGGGGCCCAGCGCCAGACCGAGCCCCTGGGCCGCCGCCTGGATGCCGAGCGCGCGCCGCATCGCGTGCTCCGGGACGCCGCGCGCCACCAGGGCGACGCTGTTGGCCTGCATCATCGCGCCGCCGACGGCCTGGACGGCCCGGCAGGCGACCAGCACGCCGAGGCTGCCGGCGTATCCGGCGCCGAGCGAGGCCAGGGCGAAGACGGCGAAGCCGCCGAGGTACATGGTCTTGCGGCCGATGAGGTCGGAGAGCCAGCCGACCGGGGCGAGCAGGGCGACCAGTACCAGGAGGTAGGCGAGGGCGACCCATTCGACGGCCGCGAAGCCGGCGTCGAAGTGCCGGCCGAGGGCCGGGAAGACGAGGGCGGTGACGCTGGCGGTGAGCTGGCCGAGGAAGGCCCCGAGGCAGACGGTGCCGACGGCCAGCCAGTGGGCGTGACGCCAGCCGGCTATGCCGCGGGGCCGGGGCCGCTCGGTGAGCAGCCGCGCGGCAAGAGCGGTGGCGTTCATGCCACAAATATATCGGATGCAGATATGTTCTTTCTACGACTTGCTCGCCTTCCGACGGGATCCCGGAGAGTCCCACGGAGCTCCAAGGGGATCCGCAGACTTCCACCGAGCTCCGCAGAGCTCCGGGAGGCCCCCGCTCGACGGTGGACAACCCGCCGGACCGGCCCGTACCAGGCGATACGCTGTCCGCCATGCCGTCGTCACCACACGTCCCCGACCCCGCCACCGAAACCCCCGAAACGGCGGTCGACCACGCCCGGCGGCTCACCGACACCGTCACCCGCCTGCGCCGCGCCCTGCGCAGCAGCATCCGCACCGACTACCCGTGGGAGTCCCTGCCCATGGCGCAGGTCGAACTCCTCCAGACCCTCGCCGCCGCACCCCTGCGGGTCGGCGAACTCGCCGCCCGGCAGCGGCTCGCCCCCAACACCGTCAGCGGACTGATCGGCAAACTCCTCGACGCCGGATTCGTCGACCGCCAGGCCGACCCCGGCGACCGCCGCACCGCCCGCATCGCCCTCACCCCGGCCGGCCGGCGCCAGCTCGACGACTGGCAGCGCGCCCACGAGCGCCGCATCGCCACCGCCCTCGACACCCTCGACCCCACCGACCGCGACGCCGTCGTCCACGCCCTGCCCGCCCTCGAACAGCTCGCCCGCGCCCTCGCCGAGGCCGGCCAGGGCCCCGACCAGGCCTGAACCCCGGCCGGGCCAGGCCCTTGACCGGGCCCAACCCGGGGCCGAACCCCGGTCAGCACCCCCGGACGCCTGCAAAACCGCTGGTCACCGACCCGTACGGACCGCTACCGTCCCCGGCATGAGCACAGCACAGGTACTGATCGAGCCCTGGACGGACGCCGACCTCGCACTGCTGCGCCGGGTCAACACCCCGGAGATGAAGAAGCACGTCGGCGGCCCGGAGACCGAGGAGCAACTCCTCGTCCGGCACCGGCGCTACCTCGACTTCGTCCCGTCCGGCCTGGGCTGCATGTACCGGATCGTGCTGCTCCCCGAGGGCGAGGCCGTCGGAACCGTCGGCTACGGCACCCGCACCTGGGAGGGCGAGACCGTCCACGAGATGGGGTGGAACGTCCTGCCCGGCCACCAGGGGCGGGGCATCGCCGTCGCCGCCACCCGCGCCGCCGTCGCGGCCGCCCGCCGCGAGGCCGCCCACCGCCACCTGCACGCCTTCCCCTCGGTGGACAACCCGGCCTCCAACGCGGTCTGCGCGAAGGCCGGGTTCAGCCTCGTCGGCGAGACGGACTTCGAGTTCCCGCCCGGGCGGTTCATGCGCAGCCGCAACTGGCGGGTGGACCTGCGGGCGTCGGCGGGCTGAGCCGCGCCGCCGCCCGGGCGGACGCGTCAGAACAGCGTGCCGCTCTCCAGCTCCAGCAGCCGGCGCTTGCAGTCCACACCCGCCGCGAAGCCGGTCAGCGAACCGTTGGCGCCCATGACGCGGTGGCAGGGGCGGACGATGAGCAGCGGATTGGCGCCCACCGCGCCGCCGACCGCCCGCACCGCCCGCGGCGACTCCCCCGCCAGATCGGCGAGTTGGCCGTAGGTGACGGTCTCGCCGTACGGGATCTCGTCCAGGGCGGCCCAGATCCGCCGGCGGAACTCGGTGCCCACCGGGGCGAGCGGGAGGTCGAAGGAGGTGCGCTCGCCCGCGAAGTAGGCGGTCAGCTGGGCGACCGGCTCGGCGAGCGCCTCCGGGTCGAGGACCCAGTCGTCGGCGGGCTCGGGCAGCGCGTACTTCTGCCCGGGCGCGGTCACGGTGGCCAGCGCCGCCGCGCCGCCGCCCTCGGGCAGGACGCCGGACAGCAGCAGCCGGCCGAACGGGCTCTCCATGGTGGTGTAGACGGTGGTACTCATGCCTCTGCCTTCTCCGTTCCAGTGCTGGCGCTCGCGGGCCCGGCCCACAGCCGGTGCACGGCGTAGGAGCGCCACGGGGCCCACGCCTCGGCCGCGCGGGCGGCGCTCTTCGGGTCGCCGGGGGCGCCGAGCCGGACGAGGCCGTGCTTGACGCCCACATCGCCCGGGAGGAAGACGTCGGGGTCGGCGAGGGCCCGCATCCTCAGGTAGCCGACGGTCCAGGGGCCGATGCCGGGCAGGGCCAGCAGCCGGGCCGCGGACTCCTCCCGGTCCACCCCGCCGTCGAGTCGCACCGCCCCCTCGGCCAGGGCCGCGCACAGGCCGGTGAGCGCGCGGCGGCGGGCAGCGGGCATCGCGAAGTCCTCCGGGTCGGCGGTGGCCAGCACCGCCGCCGTCGGGAACAGCAGCCGCAGGCCGCCGCTCGGCTCGGGCAGCGCGGCGCCGTACTTCTCGGTCAGCCGGCCGGCCAGCGTACGGGCGGCGCCGACCGTGATCTGCTGGCCGAGCACCGCACGGACGGCCAGCTCGTGCGGGTCCACGTGGCCGGGCGAGCGCAGGCCGGGGCGTTCCCGGACCAGGGGGCCGAGCACGGGGTCGGCGCCGAGCTGCTCGTCGACCGCGTCCGGGTCGGCGTCCAGGTCGAACAGGCCACGCAGGCGCTGGACGGCGGTCGGGAGGTCGCGCAGGTCCGCGAGCAGCAGGCGGCAGTCGAGCCAGCCGCGGGTGCGCGGTTCGCCCGGCGCCAGCCCGTCGACCTCGGCGATGCCGTGCCCGTACGGGAGCGCCAGGGTGCGCCGGTAGGTGCGGACGCCGGAGCGCGGACCGGGGACGACCTCCTCCACGCCGGGGACGGCACGCAGAGCGAGGAAGTCGATCAGGTGGTCGCTGTCGAGCGCGCCGCGGTAGGCCAGGCGCAGGGTGAGGCCGCCGGCCGGGGTCGCGACGCGGCGGCCGGCCACGACCTCGGCGCGCAGACCGCTGGGGGTGCGGTCGTAGACCTCGCGGACGGTGTCGTTGAACTGCCGCACCGAAGCGAAGCCGGCGGCGAACGCGATGTCGGTGACCGGGAGTTCGGTCGTCTGCAGCAGCAGGCGGGCGGTCTGGGCGCGGCGGGCGCGGGCCAGCGCGATCGGGCCGGCGCCCAGTTCGGCGATGAGCTGGCGCTGGAGCTGGCGGGAGCTGTAGCCGAGGCGGCTGGCCAGGCCCGCGACGCCCTCGCGGTCCACCACGCCGTCGCCGATCAGGCGCATCGCGCGACCGACCAGGTCGGCGCGGTGGTTCCACTCCGGGGAGCCCGGTACGGAGTCGGGGCGGCAGCGGCGGCAGGCGCGGAAGCCGGCCCCCTGGGCGGCCGCGGCGCTGGGGTAGAAGACGCAGTTGACGCGCTTGGGGGTCACGGCGGGGCAGCTCGGTCGGCAGTAGATGCCGGTGGAGGTGACGGCCGTGAAGAAGACGCCGTCGAAGCGGGCGTCTCGGCTGTCCACGGCTCGGTACCGGATGTCGTCGTCGATCACGCTGTCCAGTCTGCGGCACTGGAGTGGGGGGTGACTGGCGGGAATCGGACATGGCCGTTGGGGGCCCTCCCCCCTCCCCCACCCCACCCTCCGCCCACCTCCACCCACCCATCCGAGCACCGGCCCGGAGGGCCCACGCCGGGGCCCGCGCTGGGGCCCACGCCGGGGCCCGCGCTGGGGGCCCAACCAGAGGACCACGCCGGAGGACCGCGCAGGGAACCCGCACCGAGGGGCTCACACCGGCGCCCACGCCGGAGGCCCCACACCGAGAGACCCACACCCGGAGACCCGCGCTGGGACGCCCGCACCGGAGAGCCCGCCCCGGGGCCACCCCGGGGGAAGACCGCACCGCACCGCACCGCAGCGCTCGGCGCACGCGCGCGTTGCTCGCGGTCTGGCCGCCGGCCAGGGCGGCTCGCCGCCCTCGGTGACCCGGGTTTCACCGTGGACGACGCCACCGCAGTGGCCCTGAAGCACTTCCGGCTGCCGGCCCGCCCGGCCTCCGCCGAGCCGGGTGGCCCGGGCCGAGGCCGGCCGCGGCCCCCTGATTTCCTGGTCGGCTTTCCTTGTCGGCTTTCCTGGTCAGCGCTTCACGGAGCCTCCCGCGGCGCGCATCGACTTGGAGAGCGACTTCCACTTCTTCGCCCGGGCCGAGGCCAGTCGGGCGTCCGAGCGGGAGGCGATCCACTCGTTCTCGCGCTGGAGCTTGAGGTAGCTGTCCATCCGGCGCTGTGGCAGGGTGCCGTCGGCGAGCGCCGCCTGCACCGCGCAGCCGGGCTCGGTGTGGTGGCCGCAGTCGTGGAAGCGGCAGTCCTCGGCCAGTCCGGCGATGTCGGCGAAGGCCAGGTCCACGCCCTCGCCACCGTAGAGGCCGACCTCGCGCAGCCCGGGGGTGTCGATGAGCACACCCCCGCCGGGCAGCGGGATCAGTTCACGGGTGGTCGTGGTGTGGCGGCCCTTCTGGTCGACCGAGCGGGCCTCCTGGACGGCCATCGCAGTGACGCCGGCGAGCGCGTTGGTGAGCGTGGACTTGCCGACGCCGGACTGGCCGATCACGGCCGTGGTGCCGGGCGCGCAGGCGCGCAGCACGTCCATGCCCTCGCCCGTCCCGGCGCTGACCACGAGCACGGTGACGCCGGGCGCGACCGCCTCGACGTCGGCGCGGATGAACTCGGCGTCGTCCACCAGGTCGGCCTTGGTGAGGACGACCAGGGGGTCGGCGCCGGACTCCCAGGCCAGGGCGAGGAAGCGCTCTATCCGGCCGAGGTCCGGATCGGCGGCGAGCGAGGCGGCGATCAGGACGGTGTCGACATTGGCGGCGAGCACCTGGCCGTCGGAGCGCTTGCCGGCCACCTTGCGGATGATCGCGGTCGAGCGGGGCAGCAGTGCGGTGACGGCGGCCATCGGCTGGGCGTGGAGGTCCACGGCGGCCCAGTCGCCGGTGCACGGGCAGTTGATCATGTCGGCGTCGCCGACCGGGCGGGTGTCGAGCCGGACGGTGCGCGGCTCGCCCGTCTCCGGATCGGCGAGCACGGCGTCGCACTGGCCGCGGTCGACCCGGACGATCCGGGCCGGGATCAGCCCGGCCTCGGCGAGCGGGGTGAAGAGTTCGGCGAGCTCGGGCGTCCAGCCGTAGCCGGACAGCGGCAGCTCGTCAGAGGGGAAACCAGAGGGGGAGCCAGAGGCGGAGGCGGAGGGGAACGACGAAGTGGAGGCAGCGTTGAACAACGCGGTGGGCCCTTCGGGAGGAGATGATCCCGGCGGGCTGCGGCTGGCGCGGAAAAGGTCAGCCGGCGGCCGGGAAGAGGAGGTGAACGCGAGTACTGCCCAAGGCAGCTATCGGGGCGACAACGACCACGGGGTTCACCTCCTGCTCTCTACTCCTCGGGCGGCCGTGAAGGCCCCCGATCTGGACGGGACAAACGCTAGCTGGTGGGGGTGGCGGGGCCAACTGGTTTTTGACCTGCGGAAACGCGGTGAAGGGATCCACAAGGGACCAACATTGGACCTACAAAAGTGCGGGCCCGCGCCCAGGAACCCGCCGGAGCCGACTACCCGCCGTACCGGTGCTTGAGGTTCGGATCGTCCAGCCACCAGGGCCGCATCCCGGCCTCCTCCTCGGCCGGCAGCCCCGCCGCCTGCGCCTGCGCCGCGGCCTCCTCGAAACGGGCGTCCAGTTCGGCGTCCACCGCCTTGATCTCCTCCCGCCCCTGCACCACCATCCGCCGCACCAGCGCGGCCAGGAACGGCAGCCCGACCAGGTCGCCCAGCACCCAGAGCATGTTGCCGCCCCAGGTCTGGTCCTGCGCCAGGCTCGGCCCCCACGGCCGCCCGAGCGCCACGTAGTGGTGCTCGGCGACCAGGTGGCCGCCGTAGATCAGCACCAGCCCGAGCCCCGCGTCGAAGATCACCTCGGCGAAGGTGATGAACAGCCCGACCAGGTGCGGGTACTCGCGCCCGACCGGGTCGATCTGCAGCCGCGGCCAGAAGTACGCCAGCCCGAGCAGCACCAGCGCCAGGTGCAGCAGCACGTTCCCGAACGCGCTGGACACCGACTCCTCGTACCAGGGCGTGAAGTAGAGCAGCCACGGCGGGGCCATCAGCAGCGCGGTGGAGACGGCCGGGAACATCAGCACCTTGGACGGCCGGCTGCGCAGCGCCCGCAGGATGCGCTCGCGCCGGGCCGGCGGCGCGGCCGCGACCAGCAGCGAGACCGGCGCGCCGAGGGCGAGCAGCAGCGGGACGAGCATCAGCAGCAGCACGACCTGGACGGCCCGGTCGGTGAACAGGATCCGCTCGTACACGCCGAGGCCGGAGCAGGTGCACCAGATCCACAGCAGCAGCCCGCCCAGGAAGGCGGCGGTGCGGGAGGGCTGCCAGCGCTCGCCGCCGGCCCGGTGGACGGTGCGCACCGCGGCCAGGTACCAGCCGCCGAGCAACACGGAGAGGGTGAGCACCAGCGGTTCGGCCGTCCACGCGGTGGCCAGGTCGGACCACTGCCAGGGCGGTGGTCCGCTGTAGGCGAGCACTCGCACCGCGCCGTCCATCCGTCCGCCCACCTCGTTCGCGCCCTGCCGCCGCCGGCGCCGTCCGGCGGTCCGTCGGGCGCCGCGGACCGGACCGCGGCGCCCCGGCCATGATGGCCTCCCGGCCGGGGCCCGCCGCGCCCGGGGCCCGCCTCTATACCTGCGCCTGAACAAAGCTTTACCGAGCTCGGAAAAAGCTTTGCCCAGGCAAAGTTCCGGCCTCGACGGCCCCCGGACCGCAACCGGCGCAGGGCCGTGTTCGTCTGGCAGGATGCACCGTCGGCGATACCGGCCACGCGGGTGATGACAAGGGGACGACAAGGGTGCAAGGCACTGCACGCGGCGAGGGCCGCCGGCTGGCGGCGCGCCACCGCAACATCGAGCTGGGCCTGCTGGCGCTCGCGGTGGCCGTCTGTCTGGCGGGGCACATCGACGCCGATCTGGCACTGACCGGCAAGATGCCGCCCGGGCTGCTGGTCCACGGCCTGGCGCTGGGCGGACTGGCCGGGGCGGCGCACCTGGCGGTGCGACGGTTCGCCCCGTACGCGGATCCGCTGATCCTGCCGCTGGGCGTCTTCCTGACCGGCTTCGGGCTGATGCTGCTGGACCGGCTGGACATCTCCTACGCGGCGGCGCACGCCAAGAAGGGCGACTACCAGAAGCTCCCGGCCGCGCCCTCGCAGCTGATGTGGGTGTTCGTCTCGGTCGCGGTGGCGATCGCGCTGATCGCGCTGATCAAGCACCACAGGTTCTTCCAGCGGTACGTGTACCTGCTGATGACGGGGGCGCTGATCCTGCTGGCGGCGCCCGCGTTCTTCCCGGGTCGGCCGGAGGACTTCGGCGCCAAGCGCTGGATCCGCCTGTTCGGGCTCTCCTTCGAGCCGGACGAGTTCGTGAAGGTCGCGATCACGATCTTCTTCGCCGGCTATCTGATGGCCTCCCGGGACGCGCTCGCGCTGGCCGGCCGGAAGATCTGGGGGATGACCCTGCCGCGCGGGCGGCACGTCGGCCCGGTGCTGGCGATCTGGGTGGTCAGCCTGCTGGTGCTGGTCTTCGAGCGCGACCTCGGCACCTCGCTGATCTTCTTCGGCGTCTTCGTCGTGATGCTGTACGCGGCGACCGAGCGCACCAGCTGGGTGGTGCTCGGCCTGCTGATGGCGGTCGGCGGCGCGGCCGTGGTCGGCACCGTGGAGCCGCACGTGCACGGGCGCGTCGAGGCCTGGCTGCACCCGCTCGACATCTACAAGGAGCACCACGACCCGGCGATCATCTCCGACCAGCCCGCCGAGGCGCTGTTCAGCCTGGGCACCGGGCACCTGACCGGGACGGGCCTGGGCTCGGGGCGGCCGTGGCTGATCGGCTTCGCCGGGCGCAGCGACTTCGTCTTCACCACGATCGGCGAGGAGCTGGGCCTGGCCGGGGTGACGGCGGTGCTGCTGGTGTACCTGCTGCTGGTCCAGCGCGGGCTGCGGACGGCGGTCGGGCTGACCGACCCGTTCGGCAAGCTGCTGGCGACGGGGCTGTCGACGGCGCTGGCGCTGCAGGTGTTCGTGGTGGTCGGCGGGGTGAGCGGGCTGGTGCCGCTGACCGGCAAGGCGCTGCCGTTCCTGGCGGCGGGCGGCTCGTCGCTGCTGGCGAACTGGCTGATCGTGGCGCTGCTGATCAAGCTGAGCGACTCGGCCGGGCGCACGGCGCTGGAGCCGGCGCCGCCGAGCCCCGATCCGCTCCCGGCGCAGGCCGGGCCGGCGGGCCGGGCGGCCCCGGGCGGTGCGGCCGCGGGCGGTGCGGCCGCGGTGGATCCGAGCCCGAACCCGAGCCCGGGCCCGAACCCGACCGCGCCGAGCGGCCCGAACCCGACGGCCCCGGAGCTGACGCTCCCACGCCCGGCCGCCCCGGGCCCGGATCCGGACCGGACCGAGGTCAACCCGGCCTCCCCGCACCCCCCGGCCGGGCAGTCCCCGTACGGGTACCACCCGGCCCCGCAGTCCCCCTTCCCGCCGAACCCGTCCACCGCCTGACCTCCCGCCGCCTGACCGTCCGCCGGCCGCCCTCCGGGCAACGGCGAGCCGACGCCAGGAGAAGAACGGACGTCAGGAGACGAACGGACGTCAGGAGACGGCCGGCGTCAGGAGACGACCCGACGCACAGGGCCTCCCCCGCGGGATGCGGGGGAGGCCCTGTGCGTCCGCCGTCACGCCCGGAGCCCCGGGCGCTACTGCTGCTCCCACGGCGGCCTGGGCGGGTAGTCGGGCGCCCGCCGCTCCGGCGGCGGACCGGACGGCCGGTCGCTGTCCGGCGGGGGCGGCCCAGGCCGGTGGTGGGGCCCGCCGCGGGCGGTGAGGCGGCCGCGGACGTTGTCGGCGGCCAGGACGTCGGCCCAGCGTTCCGGGTACTCGGAGGGGACGTCGACGTCGTCGCCGTCCTCCTCGCCCCACTCCTCCTCGGCGCCTTCGGCGAGGCCGAGTTCGCGGGCGCGCCGGGCCCGTTCGGCGGCGCGCCGGGCGGCGACCTCGCGGACCACGGCGGCGGCGGCCTCCTCCTGGGCGCGCTCGTTCTCGGCGCGGGCGTCGGCGGTCTCCAGGGTGGGCCAGCGGCGGTCTATGGCGGCGTTCATGGCGGCGCCGATGAGGACGGCCAGGGCGACCACGAAGATCCACAGCAGTACGGCCACCGGCGCGGCCAGCGAGCCGTACACCGAGGGGACCTCGACCGAGCTGACCAGGTAGATCCGCAGGGCGACGCTGCAGACGACCAGCACCACCAGGGCGACCAGGGCGCCGGGGACGTCCTCGCGCCAGGGGGTGGAGACGGGGACGGCCAGGTGGTAGAG
Organism: Kitasatospora sp. NPDC058492; assembly: GCF_042720685.1. Lineage (NCBI taxonomy): Bacteria > Bacillati > Actinomycetota > Actinomycetes > Kitasatosporales > Streptomycetaceae > Kitasatospora > Kitasatospora sp. NPDC058492. Next base: position 93,409 of record NZ_JBHXMU010000007.1, on the reverse strand, counting down.
GGTGGTGAGGGAGACGATCAGCAGCACGATGGCGACCGGCCAGTAGGCGGCGCCGACCAGTCCGGCGACGCCGGGCACGGCGTTCTCGATGAGTCCGGGTCCGGCCATCAGCAGCGGCAGCACCAGGGAGCTGATGACGAGGGCGCCGAAGTAGAGGCCGAGGGACATCAGCCGGGTCTTGACGATGCCCCGCTTGCCGTCGAGCCCGTACATGACGGTGATGGTGTCGATGAAGATGTAGAGCGCTCTGGAGCCGGACCACAGCGACAGCAGGAAGCCGATCGAGACGAGGTCGGGCCGGGAGTGGGCGAAGACCTGGTCCAGCAGCGGCACCACGACCTCTTTGACGGACGAGTCCGACAGGACCGTCCCGGAGGCCGAGACGATGTCGTGCTTGAGCCGGTCGATGGTGCCGGCCCCGAGGAACTCGTCGAGGTAGCCGAGGGTGCCGGCCAGGCCGAGGAGCAGCGGCGGGATCGACAGCAGGGTGAAGAAGGCCGCCTCCGCGGCGAGTCCGGTGACCCGGTACTCGACGCAGGTGTTGGTGGTGTCCTTGACCAGCTCCCACGCCGTACGGCGCCAGGCGGCCTGTTTGGCCGCGCGTCGGGAGCCCTTGCCCCGGCGCCGGGAGGGCCGTTCGGGGTTCGGTCTGCTCGTCTCGCCTGCTGCTTGCACGGGTCTAACGGTATCGGGCCGGGGCCGCGCGGTTGATCTCCCCCGGGGTACGGGCGCGTGGACGGGCGCCGGGGCGGGGAGCGGCGGGAATCCCCGACTGTCTCACATAACGAAACATCAGCGTCCACCATCCGGATGTTAGTGGACCGCAAGTCCCGCGCCGTGCCAATCTCTTGCCATGCCGAGCGCCGGAACCACCCTAGTTGGTCGACTCCACGTCGATCTCCTTCGCGTGTCCAGCGCCATCTGTCCGGCGATCTGAGCCCACCCCGCCGCATCACCGCACCCGGGCGCCACCCACCTCGCAGTCCCCGCTGGAGCGGACGCGCGGGCGCCCGGCCGGCCACGGTCACTGCTCTCCCCGGCCCTGGGAATACCCGCAGGTCACAGCAGCACCGCACCCCCAGCGACCCACCCGGCGTCAGAGCCATCTGCCCCGAAGGACTTCACCATGGCCACCACCCCCGAGACCGCCGAGCCCACGGCCGACCGCGCCGCCGCGCGACGCCCCGCCGCGCCTCGCAAGGTGACCCGTCACCGCGGCGAGGGCCAGTGGGGCATGGGCCACTTCACCCCCCTGAACGCCAACGAGCAGTTCAAGAAGGACGACGACGGTCTCAACGTACGGACACGTATTGAGACGATCTACGCGCACCGGGGCTTCGACTCGATCGACCCCGCCGACCTGCGCGGCCGGATGCGCTGGTGGGGCCTGTACACCCAGCGCAAGGAGGGCATCGACGGCGGCAAGACCGCGATCCTGGAGCCGCACGAGCTCGACGCCGAGTACTTCATGCTGCGCGTGCGGGTCGACGGCGGCCGGCTGACCGTCGCCCAGCTGAAGGCGATCGCCGAGGTCTCCGAGCAGTACGCCCGCAACACCGCCGACCTGACCGACCGCCAGAACGTCCAGTACCACTGGATCCGGATCGAGGACGTCCCGGCGATCTGGCAGAAGCTGGAGGCCGTCGGCCTGTCCACCACCGAGGCCTGCGGCGACACCCCGCGCGTCATCCTCGGCTCCCCGGTGGCCGGCATCGCCGAGGACGAGATCATCGACGGCACCCCCGCCATCGAGGAGATCCAGCGGCGCTTCATCGGCAACAAGGACTTCTCCAACCTGCCGCGCAAGTTCAAGTCCGCCGTCTCCGGCTCCCCGCTGCTGGACGTCGCGCACGAGATCAACGACGTCGCCTTCGTCGGCGTGGTCCACCCCGAGCACGGCCCCGGCTTCGACCTGTGGGTCGGCGGAGGGCTGTCCACCAACCCCAAGCTGGGCGTGCGGCTGGGCGCCTGGGTCCCGCTGGACGAGGTCGCCGACGTCTACGGCGGCGTCATCGGCATCTTCCGCGACTACGGCTACCGCCGGCTGCGCAACCGCGCCCGGCTGAAGTTCCTGGTCGCCGACTGGGGCGTGGAGAAGTTCCGCCAGGTGCTGGAGGACGAGTACCTCACGTACCGGCTGGTCGACGGCCCCGCCCCGCAGGAGCCCAGCGGCCGCTGGCGCGACCACGTCGGCGTCCACCGGCAGAAGGACGGCCGGTACTACATCGGCTTCGCGCCGCGCGTCGGCCGGGTCGACGGCCGGCTGCTCGGCCAGATCGCCGACCTCGCCGCCGCGCACGGCAGCGACCGGCTGCGCACCACCGCCGAACAGAAGATGCTGGTCCTCGACATCGCCGAGGACCAGGTCGACTCGGTGGTGGCCGGCCTGGAAGCGCTGGACCTGCGGGTCACCCCGTCGCCGTTCCGCCGCGGCACCATGGCCTGCACCGGCATCGAGTACTGCAAGCTCGCCATCGTCGAGACCAAGGAGCGCGGCCGCACGCTCATCGACGAGCTGGAGAAGCGCCTGCCGGACTTCGCCGAGCCGCTGACCATCAACATCAACGGCTGCCCGAACGCCTGCGCCCGCATCCAGGTCGCCGACATCGGCCTCAAGGGCCAGCTCGTCCCGGACGGCAACGGCGAGCAGGTCGAGGGCTACCAGGTGCACCTGGGCGGCGCGCTCGGCCTGGAGGCCGGGTTCGGCCGCAAGGTCCGCGGCCTCAAGGTCACCAAGGACGACCTGCCCGACTACGTCGAGCGCGTCCTGACCCGCTACCAGGCCGACCGCACCGAGGGCGAGCGCTTCGCCCAGTGGGCGGCCCGGGCCGGCGAGGAGCAGCTGTCGTGAGTGAGCGTGCCGCACCGTTCTTCTGCCCCTATTGCGGGGACGAGGACCTGCGCCCCTCCGAGGTCGGACACGGCGCCTGGGAGTGCCACGGGTGCCGCCGCGCCTTCCAGCTGAAGTTCCTCGGCCTGCTGTCCCCGACCGCCTCGGCCCCGACCGCCCCGGCCCCGACCGCCCCGGCCGCGGCCGACTCGGCTTCGGCCGCCACGACTTCGGCCGACTCGATGTCGGCTGCATCGACTGCGACCAACTCGACTGCGACCGACGGGGGTTCGTCCGGTGACCAGCGCGGCGACTGACTACGAGGAGATAGCCGTCCGGGCCGGCCGCGAGCTGGAGGAGGCGACGCCCCAGGAGATCCTGGCCTGGGCCGCCGACACCTTCGGCCGCCGCTTCTGCGTCACCTCCTCGATGGAGGACGCGGTCGTCGCCCACCTCGCCTCCTCGGTGTTCCCCGGCGTGGACGTGGTGTTCCTGGACACCGGCTACCACTTCCCGGAGACCATCGGCACCCGGGACGCGGTGGCCGCGACCATGCCGGTCAACGTCATCACCCTCAGGCCGCTGCGCACCGTGGCCGAGCAGGACGCCGAGCACGGGCCGCACCTGCACGACCGCGACCCGGACCTGTGCTGCTCGCTGCGCAAGGTCGAGCCGCTGAACCGCGGCCTCGGCGGCTACGACGCCTGGGCGACGGGGCTGCGCCGCGACGAGTCCCCGAGCCGGGCGGACACCCCGGTGGTGTCCTGGGACGCCCGGCGCCGCAAGGTCAAGATCGCCCCGATCGCCCGGTGGACGCAGGAGGACGTGGACGCCTACGTCGCCGCCCACGGGGTGCTGCTCAACCCGCTGCTGTGGGAGGGCTACACCTCGATCGGCTGCTCGCCGCTGTCCTGCACCCGCAAGCCCGCCGAGGGCGAGGACGCCCGGGCCGGGCGCTGGTCCGGCTCCGGCAAGACCGAGTGCGGCATCCACCTCTGACCCACCCCCCCACTACCGACGAAGGACTTGAGACTGTGACAGCTCACACCCGGGCCGCCGACGGAGCCGCGGAGGCGGCCCCCGCGGCCGCCCCCTGCGAGCGCGGCGCCACCGTGTGGCTGACCGGGCTGCCGAGCGCGGGCAAGACCACGCTCGCCTTCGCGCTGGCCGGACGGCTGCGCGCCGAGGGCCACCGGGTCGAGGTCCTGGACGGCGACGAGATCCGCGAGTTCCTCTCCAAGGGCCTCGGCTTCACCCGCGAGGACCGGCACACCAACGTGACCCGGATCGGCTTCGTCGCCGAGAAGCTCGCCGCCCACGGCGTCAAGGTGCTCGCCCCGGTGATCGCCCCGTTCGCCGACTCGCGCGCCGCGGTGCGCGAGCGGCACGCGGCGGCCGACACCGAGTTCCTGGAGGTCCACGTCGCCACCCCGGTCGAGCTGTGCGCCGAACGCGACGTCAAGGGCCTGTACGCCAAGCAGGCCGCCGGCGAGCTGGCCGGCCTCACCGGCGTGGACGACCCGTACGAGGCGCCGCAGAAGCCGGAGCTGCGGATCCAGACGCAGGGCCGCGCGGTCGCCGAGTCCGCCGCCGAGCTGCACGCCTTCCTGACCGAGAGGGGTCTCGCATGACCACCGCGACCGACGGCCCGGTCCGCACCCACGAAGACACCCCCTTCGCGCTGTCCCACCTGGACGCGCTGGAGGCCGAGTCGGTGCACGTCTTCCGCGAGGTCGCGGGGGAGTTCGAGCGCCCGGTGATCCTGTTCTCGGGCGGCAAGGACTCCATCGTCATGCTGCACCTGGCGCTCAAGGCCTTCCACCCGGCCGCCGTGCCGTTCTCGCTGCTGCACGTCGACACCGGGCACAACTTCCCCGAGGTGATCGCCTACCGCGACCGCGTCGTGGCCGAGCACGGCCTGCGCCTGCACGTCGCCCACGTCCAGGACTTCATCGACGACGGCCGGCTGCGCGAGCGCCCGGACGGCACCCGCAACCCGCTGCAGACCGTCCCGCTGCTCGACGCCATCGAGACGAACCGCTTCGACGCGGTGTTCGGCGGCGGGCGCCGCGACGAGGAGAAGGCCCGTGCCAAGGAGCGGGTGTTCTCCCTGCGCGACGAGTTCGGCGCCTGGGACCCTCGCCGCCAGCGCCCCGAGCTGTGGTCGCTGTACAACGGCCGGCACGCCGTCGGCGAGCACGTGCGCGTCTTCCCGCTGTCCAACTGGACCGAGCTGGACGTCTGGCAGTACATCGAGCGCGAGGGCATCGACCTCCCGGAGATCTACTACGCCCACGAGCGGGACGTCTTCGCCCGCGCCGGCATGTGGCTGACCGCCGGTGAGTGGGGCGGCCCCAAGGAGAACGAGCCCGTCCAGCGGCGGCTGATCCGCTACCGCACCGTCGGCGACATGTCCTGCACCGGCGCCGTCGACTCGGACGCCACCGACATCCAGGCCGTGATCGCCGAGATCGCCGCCAGCCGCCTCACCGAGCGCGGCGCGACGCGGGCCGACGACAAGCTGTCCGAGGCCGCGATGGAAGACCGCAAGCGCGAGGGGTACTTCTAACGATGACCAGCACCACCCAGGAAGCCACCGCCACGTCGCTGCTGCGCTTCGCCACCGCCGGATCCGTCGACGACGGCAAGTCCACCCTGGTCGGCCGCCTGCTGCACGACTCCAAGTCCGTGCTCGCCGACCAGCTGGAGGCCGTCGAACGCGCCTCCCTGAACCGCGGCCAGGACGCGCCCGACCTCGCGCTGCTCACCGACGGCCTGCGCGCCGAGCGCGAGCAGGGCATCACCATCGACGTGGCCTACCGCTACTTCGCCACCCCCCGGCGGCGGTTCATCCTCGCCGACACCCCCGGGCACGTGCAGTACACCCGCAACATGGTGACCGGCGCCTCCACCGCCGAACTGGCCGTGGTGCTGGTCGACGCCCGCAACGGCGTCGTCGAGCAGACCCGCCGGCACGCTGCCGTCGCCGCGCTGCTGCGGGTGCCGCACGTCGTACTGGCCGTCAACAAGATGGACCTGGTCGACTACGCCGAGCCCGTCTTCGCCGCCATCGCCGAGGAGTTCACCGCCTACGCCGCCTCGCTCGGCGTGGGCGACGTGGTGGCCGTGCCGATCTCGGCCCTCGCCGGGGACAACGTCGTCGAGCCGTCCGCGCACATGGACTGGTACGGCGGCCCGACCCTGCTGGAGCACCTGGAGACCGTCCCGGTCGGCAGCGACCCGGACGCCGATCCGGCCCGCTTCCCCGTCCAGTACGTGATCCGCCCGCAGAGCGAGGAGCACCCCGACTACCGCGGCTACGCCGGGCAGTTGGCCTCCGGCGTGCTGCGGGTCGGCGACCCGGTGACGGTGCTGCCCTCGGGCCACACCACCACCGTCGCCGGGATCGACGCGCTCGGCCGCGAGACGGACCTCGCCTGGGCGCCCCAGTCGATCACCGTCCGGCTCGCCGACGACCTCGACGTCTCCCGCGGCGACCTGATCGCGGCCGGCGTGATCCCCGCGCCCACCAGGGACATCGAGGCCACCGTCAGCCACCTCAACGAGCGCCCGCTGCGCGCAGGGGACAAGGTCCTGCTCAAGCACACCACCCGCACCGTGCGCGCGCTGGTCAAGGACATCACCTACCGCATCGCTCTGCCGACCAAGGCGGGCGACACCCTCGAACAGCGCTCCGGCGCCCAGGGGTTGAACGTCAACGACCTCGGCCACGTGGTGCTGCGCACCGCCGAGCCGCTGGCCCTCGACGCCTACTGCGACAACCGCCGCACCGGCTCGTTCCTGCTGATCGACCCGGCCGACGGCACCACCCTCACCGCCGGCATGGCGGGCGAGGCCTTCGCGACCGTACGCGCCACCGAACCCGCTGAGGAGGACTGGGTCTGATGCCCAGCGAGGCGTTCTCGGACATGGACAAGGAAGGCGGCCGCATCGGCAGCGGCGTCCTCGGCAGCGGCCAGGGCGGCCTGACCCGATGTGCGGGCCGACAGCGCTGAGTTGCGACCCCCGGCCGCCCCGACGGGCGACCGCCACGTCCCCGAGACCGCCTCCCGACGGTCCGTCGATGAACAGGACTTCACCATGGCACCGAACCTGGCCCCCTCGCATACCCATGCCCGCCCCAACGCCGGCCGGATCAGACGCTCCGCGGTGGCCGCCGTGGCCGGCCTGACCGCCGTGACCCTGCTGTCGGCGTGCAGCTACGGCTCCAAGGCGGACGACAAGAAGGCGGGCGCCGACTCCGCCGCCAGTTCGGCCGGCGCCTCCGGCGCGAAGCTGTCCGCGGACACCGTGAAGATCGGCTACTTCGCGAACCTGACCCACGGCACCGCCCTGGTCGGCCTCCAGGAGGGGCTGTTCCAGAAGGAGTTGGGCGCCACCCAGATCAAGACCCAGGTCTTCAACGCGGGCCCCTCCGAGATCGAGGCGCTCAACGCCGGCTCCATCGACATCGGCTGGATCGGCCCCTCCCCCGCGATCAACGGCTACACCAAGTCCGACGGCCAGTCCCTGAAGATCATCGGCGGCTCGGCCTCCGGCGGGGTCAAGCTGGTGGTCAACCCGGACAAGATCTCCTCGCTGGACGACCTCAAGGGCAAGAAGATCGCCACCCCGCAGCTGGGCAACACCCAGGACGTGGCGCTGCTCAACTACCTGGCGGGCAAGGGCTTCAAGGTCGACGCGGCGTCCGGCGCCGGCGACGTCTCGGTGGTGCGCACCGACAACAAGGTCACCCCCGACGCCTACCGGCAGGGCTCCATCGACGGCGCCTGGGTGCCCGAGCCCACCGCCTCCAAGCTGGTCACCCTCGGCGCGAAGGTCCTGCTCAACGAGAAGGACGTCTGGCCGGACAAGAAGTTCGTGATCACCAACATCATCGTCTCGCAGAAGTTCCTCAAGGAGCACCCGGACGTGGTGGAGGCCGTGCTGCGCGGCTCGGTGAACACCAACGCCTTCATCAAGGCCAACCCGGACAAGGCCAAGGCCGACGCCAACGAGGCGATCAAGAAGGAGGCCGGCAACGCGCTGGAGCCGGCCATCCTCGACCCCGCCTGGGCCGACATCGACTTCCTCGACGACCCGCTGGCGAACACCCTCCAGGCCGAGGCCGACCACGCCGTCACCGCCGGGCTCCTCAAGCTGCCCAAATCAAGTTCCGCTGGCGCGGGGGCCAACCTGAACGGCATCTACGACCTCACCCTGCTCAACAAGGTGCTCGCGGCCAAGGGCCAGGGCCCCGTGGCGGACGCCGGACTCGGCGCCAAGTAGCGCCACCCGGCGCCGAGCAGCACCACGCGGCGCCGAGTCCGCCCCGACTCCGCGGTCCGGACCCCCGCCCACCCGGTCGATCCGCGATCGATGCCCACCGGGACGGGCGGGGCCGGGCCCCGGCCCCCGCTCCGCCAGCCCTCAGCCAGACCACTCACGCAGGAGGTGCCCGGATGACCCCGGCACTGACCACCTCGGCGGACACCGCCGGCGCCGGCGCCGGCGGCGCCGCGCCCGCCGTCCGGATCTCGCACGTGCACAAGTCCTTCGGCCGCCCGGGCGCGCAGACCCACGTCCTGGACGACATCACCCTCGACGTCGCGCCCGGCGAGTTCGTCACCCTGCTCGGCGCCTCGGGCTGCGGCAAGTCCACCCTGCTCAACCTGGTCGCCGGCCTCGACCAGCCCACCGCCGGCGCCATCGAGGTGCCGGGCGGCCGCCCCGCGCTCATGTTCCAGGAGCACGCGCTGTTCCCCTGGCTCACCGCCGGCCGCAACATCGAACTCGCCCTCAAGCTGGCCGGCGTCCCCCGCGCCGAGCGCCGCGCCGAAGCCGAGCGCCTGCTCGAACTCGTCCGCCTCAAGGGCTCGTACGGCAAGCGCGTGCACGAGCTGTCCGGCGGCATGCGCCAGCGCGTCGCGATGGCCCGCGCGCTCGCCCAGGGCAGCCAGGTGCTGCTGATGGACGAGCCGTTCGCCGCGCTCGACGCCATCACCCGCGACGTGCTGCACGACGAGATCACCCGGATCTGGGCCGAACGGCAGCTGTCCGTCCTGTTCGTCACCCACAACGTGCGCGAGGCCGTGCGCCTGGCCCAGCGCGTCGTCCTGCTCTCCTCCCGCCCCGGCCGCGTCGCCCGCGAGTGGCGGATCGACCTGCCGCAGCCGCGCCGCATCGAATCCGCCGGCGTCGCCGACCTGTCCATCGAGATCACCGAAGAACTGCGTGGGGAGATCCGTCGCCATGGCCAGCACTGACAGCACCCCGGTCCTGGAGAAGGCCGACAAGACCGACAAGGCCGCCGCCACGGACACCGCCGGTGTCGGCGCCGGCCTGGACGCCCTCGACTCCGTCTCGGCCCAGCGCGGCTCGCTCGGCCAGGCACTGCGGACCAAGGCCCTGCCGCCGCTGATCGGCGTCCTCGTGGTGCTCGCCCTGTGGCAGGGGGCGTACAGCCTGCACCTCACCTCCGCCTACAAGCTGCCCAGCCCGACCGACGTGTGGCACTCCGCCCAGGACCTCTGGTACCAGGGCACGCTGTTCTCGATCATCTGGACCAGCGTCTGGCGCGGCCTGTCCGGCTTCCTGCTCGCCGTCGTCATCGGCACCCCGATCGGGCTGGTCGTCGCCCGCGTCCGGCCGGTGCGCACCGCCATCGGCACGGTCCTCCAGGGCCTGCAGTCGCTGCCCTCGGTCGCCTGGGTGCCGGCCGCGGTCATCTGGCTCGGCATCAACGACCAGATGATGTACGCGGTCATCCTGCTCGGCGCCGTCCCCTCCATCGCCAACGGCCTGATCGCCGGCATCGACCAGGTGCCGCCGCTGTTCCTGCGCGCCGGACGCACCATCGGCGCCACCGGCCTCACCGGCGCCCGGCACGTCCTCATCCCCGCCGCGCTGCCCGGCTACCTGGCCGGCCTCAAGCAGGGCTGGGCGTTCTCCTGGCGCTCCCTGATGGCCGCAGAACTCGTCGCCTCCTCCCCCGACCTCGGCCGGGGCCTGGGCCGGTTCCTGGAGGACCAGCGCGAGTTCTCCGACATGTCCGGGGTGCTGCTCGGCATCATCCTGATCCTGTTCGTCGGCATCGCCATCGAACTGCTCGTCTTCACCCCGGTCGAACGCCGGGTGCTGCGCAACCGCGGCCTGCTGGCCGCCGCCAAGTAAGGCCGACGCCGATGCCCGCCCTCCTGCTGATCGCCCACGGCAGCCGCGACCCGCGGCACGCCGCGACCGTGGCCGCACTGGTCCAGGAGGTGCGGGTGCTGCGCCCCGGGCTGGACGTCGCCACCGCCTACCTGGACCACTGCGCGCCGCGCATCCCGCAGGTCGTCGGGCGGCTCGACGACGCGGTGGCCGTCCCGCTGCTGCTCAACCGGGCCTACCACGCCAAGCACGACATCCCGGCCGCCCTGCGCACGGCGGACGCGGCCCTGCCCGTCGCCGCCGTCCTGGGCCCGTCGCCGCTGCTGCTCGCCGCCCTGGAGCGCCGCCTCGCCGAGGCCGGGGTGGACGTGCACTCGGCCGCCGTCCGGGCCCGCACCGGCGTGGTGCTCGCGGCGGCCGGCTCCTCCGACCCGGCCGCCGACGCCGCCACCCGCGCGGTGGCCGCCGCGTGGCGCCGCAGCCGCGGCTGGGCCGCCGTCGAGGTGGCCTACGCCTCCGCCACCGGCCCGCGCGTGCCCGACGCCCTGGCCGCCCTGCGCGCCGCGGGCGCCGCCCGCACCGCCGTCTCCCCCTACCTGCTGGCCCCTGGCCTCCTGCCCGACCGCATCGCCGACGCGGCCGCCGGAGCGGACGCCGTCGCCGACGTCCTGGGCCCCGCCCCCGAACTGGCCGCCCTCCTCCTGGAGCGCTACGACGAGGCGCGTACGGCCGCCACGATGCCCCAGACGCTCACTGCCTGACCACGGGGCCGGCTCACTCGTGATCGAGGATGCTGTGCTCGCTCAGATCAGCGGCGTGCCGCGCCACAGTGCGGTAGTCCGCATCGTCGTGGAGGACCGTGAGGCCGTGGTGTGCGGCCGTCGCCGCGATCATGAGGTCGACCGCGGAGGCACTACGGTGCTGCCCGGCGAGGGCCATGCGCCGCTGAACCGTGTCGATCCAGCGCCCAGCGTTCTTCGGTACCGAGACGTCCGGGTACAGGTCGGCGAACATCTCGGTGATCTCGTCGTACTCCCGGCCGCTGCGCGCGTTGTACAGAAACTCTGCGCGCTGCGGGTAGCACGACGCGATCGAGCCTGCGTCGATCGCGTCGTACCAAACGGCCAGGAGCTTGGGCTCGCCCAACAGCCGGACAAGTCCAGAGGTGTCGAGGAGATAGATCACCGGGCGTCCTTCTCGGCTCGGTGCATCCGCTCTGCGTCCTCGACGGCGCCCCAGTGCTGAGCCCGCTCGAAATGCCGGCTGATCCGGGCAGCACGTTCCTGCCGCTCGGCGTAGAAGCGCAGTGCGAGGTTGACGGCGTCCTTCTTGGTCCGAACTCCGGCGAGCGTCATTGCTCGTTCCAGCGCCTCTTCATCGATGTCGATCTGTGTCACGGACATCCGGATACCTCCGTCGATCGATGTTGGTGATGTACATAGCATTGCACATGACCAACATCAACGGAGGTTCGGACCGCCGCAGGGTGATGGTGTCCGTCAGACAGACGGGCCCCGCGACGAAACGGCCCGGCCCCCTCGGTGCGAGGGGGCCGGGCCGTCGGTGGTTCGCCGGGGGTTAGTCGAAGGCGCGGCGCTGGCGGCCGGTGCCGTAGTTGGAGCCGGACTTGGCGCCGCTGCCGGGCTTGGCGCGGCCGGAGGAGCGGCCGATGAAGCCGGCCGCCTGGGGGCGGTCGCCCTGGGCGGCGGCGCCGCCCATGCGCTGCTTGGGGCGGGGGCGGCGCGGGTTGCCGTTCATGTCGACGTCGGCGGGCAGGGCGGAGCGCTTGCCGGGGCGGCGGCGCGGGTTGCCGGACTTGGCGTCGGCCTTGGCGGCGGGGGCCTCGGCGGGCGCGGGGACGGCGACGGCGACCGCGACGCCGCTGGGGGTGCGGGCGCCGGTGATCTTGGCGAGGTCGGCGTCGCCGGGGCGGACCTTGGTGACGGTGGGGCGGATGCCCGCGACCGTCATCAGCCGGTTGACCTCGCGGCGCTGCTCGGGCAGGACGAGGGTGACGACGGTGCCGGACTCGCCGGCCCGGGCGGTGCGGCCGCCGCGGTGCAGGTAGTCCTTGTGGTCGACCGGCGGGTCGACGTTGACGACCAGGTCGAGGCCTTCGATGTGGATGCCGCGGGCGGCGACGTTGGTGGCGATCAGCGCGGTGACGTGGCCGTCGCGGAACTGATCGAGGACCCGGTTGCGCTGCGGCTGGGACTTGCCGCCGTGCAGGGCCGCGGCCCGGACGCCGGTGGCGAGCAGCTGCTTGGCGAGGCGGTCGGCGCCGTGCTTGGTGTGCACGAACATGATCACGCGCCCGTCGCGGGAGGCGATGTGCGCGGTGGTGGACGCCTTGTCGGCCTGGTCCAGCTGGAGGACGTGGTGGTCCATGGTGGTGACCGCGCCGGCCGACGGGTCGACCGAGTGGGTGACCGGGTCGGTGAGGAAGCGCTTGACCAGGCGGTCGACGTTGCGGTCCAGGGTCGCGGAGAACAGCATCCGCTGCCCGCCCTCGGCGACCTGCTCCAGCAGCTTGCTGACCTGCGGGAGGAAGCCCATGTCGGCCATCTGGTCGGCCTCGTCGAGGACGGTGATGGCGACGTCGGACAGGTTGACGTCACCGCGGCCGATCAGGTCGTCGAGCCGGCCGGGGGTGGCGACCAGGACCTCGGTGCCACGGCGAACGGCGTTGGCCTGGCGGTTGATCGACATGCCGCCGACGACGGTGGTGATCCGCAGGTTGACGGCGGTCGCGTAGGGGGTGAGCGCGTCGGTGACCTGCTGGGCGAGCTCGCGGGTGGGCACCAGGACGAGCGCCAGCGGGTAGCGGGCGACGGCGCGGCGCCCGGCGGTGCGGGCGAGCAGCGGCAGGCCGAAGGCGAGGGTCTTGCCGGAGCCGGTGCGGCCGCGGCCGAGCACGTCGCGGCCGGCGATCGAGTCGGGCAGCGTGGCGCCCTGGATCGGGAACGGCGCGATGACGCCTTCGCGGGTGAGCGTGCTGAGGATGCCCTTGGGCAGGTCCAGCTCGGCGAAGGTGTCCGCCGGGGGCCGGGCCGGGGTGCCCTCGACGACGGTGAAGTCGGCGGCCTCGGGCACGGCGGCGGCGCGGGTGTTCTTGGGGGCGCCGGTGCGGCCGCGCGGCTTGCGGGCGCGCTCGGCGTCGCCGGTACCACGCGGGTTCTCGCCGCGGCGGGCGCGGTCGCCGGCGCCGGTGCGGCCAGCGCTCTCGCCACGGCCGGTGTTCTCGGCACGGCCGGCGCCGGCGCTGCGGCGCGGGTTCTCGCCGCGGCGGGGCTGGTCGGTGGTGCGGGCGGCGCGGTCACGCGGCGGGCGGGCAGGGGTGGTCACGAAGTCTCCATACGTCGGTCGGCAGCCCCGGGTGGGGGCTGGTCGGCCGTCGGTAGGAAATTCGCCGCCCCGGCCGTACGGCGGCATGCGCGGGGGCCCGCACCGTCTGGTACGGGCCCCCGCTTCGCGAGATCGCGAGTCAGCGTGGAGGCTGACGTCAGATGACGCGGATGTTCTCGGCCTGCGGGCCCTTCTGGCCCTGGGTGACGTCGAACTCGACCTGCTGGCCCTCGACGAGCTCACGGAAGCCGTTCGCCACGATGTTCGAGTAGTGGGCGAACACGTCCGGGCCGCCCTCGGCCTGCTCGATGAAGCCGAAGCCCTTTTCGCTGTTGAACCACTTCACGGTGCCGGTAGCCATAACCGTCTCCTCAAAAACTGGGGCATCAGGGATTCACACCGCGTGAACCCCGGAGTAGCCGCGATCCCCATCCGGAGACTGAAACACCGGACAAAACAAATGCGCCTGTTGGTTGGAACCAGCAGGCGCACACATACGTTCATGGGAACCAAAACTGCAACTGGGTCGACTGTAGCACGGCGACACCCCGATTGACCGGGGACTTTTGTGCTCGACAGATCACGTTTGGCGGCCAGGAAAAGGGGGCAAGCGGCGCCCCGCCGAAGCGGGACGCCGCCTGTTTGGCGCGTCGGTCGGGCGTCGCCCGTGTCCGAACGAAGCGATCAGCGCCGTCCGGCCGGCTCCGGCACGCCGTACGCGTCCGCCGCCGGCGCCGGGCCGGCACCGTGGCCCCCGCCGTGGCCATGCTCGGGGTCGGGGTCGGCGCCGTGGCCGGGCCACCAGGCCCGGTTGCCGATCAGCGCGGTGAGCGCCGGGGTGAAGAACATCGCCATCACGAAGGCCGCCAGCACGATGCCGAAGGCCATGGCGAAGCCGAACTCCATCATGAAGGTGTTGCCGGCGAGCATGAACGTCCCGAACGAGGCCGCCAGGATGAAGCCGGCCGCGGCGACGGTCGGGCCTGCGTGGCGCAGCGCCTCGCGGGCCGCCTCGCGCGGGCTGCGGCCCGCGCGGGCCTCCTCGCGCAGACGGGCGATGATCAGGATGTTGTAGTCCGTCCCGATCGCCACCACGAAGAGGTAGATGAGGATCGGCATCATGAACATCAGGCCGGTCTCGTTGCCGATCTTCTGGAAGATCAGCGTGGTGGCGCCCAGCGTGGCGCTGAAGCCGAGGCCGACCGAGGCCATCAGGTACCAGGGGGCGACCACGCTGCGCAGCTGGAGGGCCAGGATGAGCAGGATCAGCAGCCCGGCGATCGGGAAGACCAGCTTGTAGTCGTGGGTCATCGCCAGGTTGATGTCCTTGAACACCGAGGTGAGGCCGCCGACCTTGGCCTCGCTGCCGGCCGGGGCCTGCGCGTGGGCGACGGTGCGCAGCTCGGTCACCGCGTCGATCGCCTCGTTGCTGGCCGGGGCGTCCTTGAGCATGACGGTGAACTGGGCGGTGGCGCCGTCGGCGCTGATGCTCTTGGCGTCGGCGCTCGGCAGGTAGACCTTGGAGACCCCGACGACGCCCTGCAGCTTGTCGGCGTAGGCCGGGAAGGAGGCCGGGTCGAGCTTCTTGCCGTCGGTGCTGCTCAGGTAGACCTGGCTCGGGTCGGCGGCGCCGGCGGAGAAGCCCTTGGCCATCGTGTCCTGGACGACCATCGACTCCTTGTCCTTGGGCATGGAGCTGCCGGCCATGTCGAAGTTGCCGTTGTAGCCGAGCGCGCCCACGGACAGGGCGACCAGTACGCCGCCGGAGGCGACGGCGGCCAGCGCCGGGCGCTTCTGGACGATCCGGCCGAGCGCGGTGAAGCGCGCGGTGCTCGGCTCGTTCGTCCACTTCTTGCCGGGCCAGAAGACGGCGCGGGCGGGGATGACCGCGAGCAGCGCGGGGGCCAGGGTGATCGAGGCCAGGGCGGTGACCACGACCGCGATCGCCAGCGCGGGGCCGAGTGCCTGGAACATGCCGAGGCTGGAGAGGATCAGCGCGGCGAAGGCGATGGTGACGGCGCCGGCGGCGGAGGCGATCGCCTCGCCGACCCGGCCGACCGCGTTGGCGACGGCGGCGTTGCGGTCGTCGCCGGCCCGCAGCCGCTCGCGGTAGCGGAAGGCGAGGAACAGGAAGTAGTCGGTGCCGACGCCGAGCACGACGACGATCAGGATCGCCATCAGGATGGGTGTGCTCTTGAGGTCGAAGATGTCGGTCGCGTAGTTGATCAGGCCGATGGAGGCGGGCAGCGCGATCATCAGCGAGACCAGGACCGGCAGCAGGCCGGCCAGGATGCCGCGGAAGATGATGCCGACGATCACGATGACCAGCAGGACCGTGGCCATGGTGATGATGCCCTCGGCCGAGCCGGAGGCTTCCTTCTGGTCGAGCGCCTGGGCGGCGGGGCCGCCGAGCTGGAACTTCAGGTCGGTGCCGGAGGCCAGCGCCTTGCCGTCGTCACGGATGGCCTTGGCGATGTCCGCGGTCTTGTTCTGGTCCTGCTGCTTCGACTTGTCGACGGCGATCATGGCCATCGCGTACTTGTGGTCCGGGGATATGCCCAGCTGGTCGGACGGCGGGATGATCTTCTCGACGCCGTCGATCTTCTTGGCCGTCAGGTCCTGGACGAGCTTGCCCATCGCGGCCTTGTCCGCGTCGGTGAACGCGGCGCCGTCGTTGCGCTCGAAGAGTGCGAGCGCGCCCGGGGTGAAGGCGGCCGGGAAGGCCCGCTCCTGCACCTGTGCGGCCTGGATGGACTCGTAGTGCTTGGGGAGGAACGCGGCTTCGTCGGTCTGCGAGCTGACCTTCGGCGCGGTCATGATGACGGCGATCATTCCGATCACCCACGCGATGATCACCCACCACGCGCGGCGTACGACGAATTGTCCTAGTCGGTGGAACATGCTCGATGCCTCCTGGGCATGGTTCACCGCAGCCCTTGGGGGACGGGACGCCGGGCGACGGCTGGACCGGTGGGAGACGCGCGGCGGCGCTCCCTAGCCGGTCGGCAGGTAAGTAGGTCTGGGCGTCATCCTACGAGCACTTGCTTGCCGACCGGCAAGGAGCCCCCGTGGTCCAACCCCCGTCGGGGCCGCCGCTCAGCGGCCCCGGCCCAGTTTCCCCCGGGCGCACCACCCTTGACCTCGTGCTCCGGGTGGAGACAGCTCCCCCTCAGGGTGGATCTCTCCCCCTACCCCCTAGGAGGAGATGTCAGGGTAGGAAGGTAGGGAAAACCCCACCCCGGTCCGTCATGATGATCACCGTCCGGAGGCCTCCGGATGAACGCCGCCCCAACGGAGCACCGCCATGATCCCCTTCGACGAAGGCCGCGCCCGGCTGCTGCTCGCCCACGCCTGCGAGTCCGCCGGACTGCCCGGCCCCGGCGACGCCCGGCTGCTCGCACTCGGCGAGAACGCCGTCTTCGACCTCGGCGACCCTGCCGTCGTCGCCAAGGTCGGCCGCGGCCCCGAACTGTACGAACGGGCGCGGCACGAACTCGCCGTCGCCCACTGGCTCGCCGCCCAGGACGTCCCGGTGGTCCGCCCGTACGACGCGGTGGAAGCCGAGCCCCAGCTCGCCCACGGGCACCCCGTCACCTTCTGGCACCGGCTCGCCCCCGCCGTCCACCCCGCCCGCCCCGCCGACCTCGCCCCGCTGCTGCGCACCCTGCACCGGCTGCCGCTGCCGCCCTTCCCGCTCGCCCACCGCGACCTGCTGGCCCCCGTCGAACGCTGGCTGGCCTCCGCCGAGGGCCACGTCGACCCGGCCGACGTCGCCTTCCTGCGCCACCGCCGCGACGGCTTCGCCGCCGCCCTGCCCGACCTCGCCCCGCACCTGCACCCCGGCGTGATCCACGGCGACGCACTGCCCCGCAACGTCCACGTCGGCCCGGACGGGCCCGTCCTGCTCGACCTGGAGAACGTCTCGCACGACCTGCGCGAACACGACCTGGTGGTCCTCGCGCTCAGCCACGACCGGTACGGCGTGCCCGGCGAGGAGTACCGGGCCTTCGTCGAGGCGTACGGCTGGGACGTGCGCGCCTGGCCCGGCTTCGCGGTGCTGCGCGGGGCCCGGGAGACCGCCAGCGCCTCCTGGGTCGCCCAGCAGGTACCCGGCAACCCGGCCGCGCTGGCGGAGTTCCGGCGCCGGGTCGCCTCACTGCGGGAGGGCGCCACCGAGGTGCGCTGGTACCCGTTCTGAGGCGCCGGGCTCCTGGGGCGTCGAGCTTCCGAAGTGACGGCTCCTGAAGGGACGGGCCCCTGAGGTGCCGGGCCTCTGAAGTGCCGGGACGCCCCCGGCGCGGCCCCCGGGATACCCGGCGGGCCGCGGGGGCGCCAACCCGGGCGCGTGTGAGAAGACTCCTACGGCGCTGCGGTCCGCTCCGCAACCGGGGCACGTACGCTCGGCGTCCTATCGGACAGTCATCCTGACCGAGGGATCGGCGCCCGTCCTCTGCACCCCTCTGCACCACAGGAGCCGCCGCCATGCCCCACTCCGCCACCCGCCGGCCCTCCCCCCCGACCCGTACCGCGCTCACGGCCCGCCGCCGGCTGGTCGCAGGCTGCGTCGTGGCGGCCGCCGCCCTGGGACTGGCCGCGTGCGGCACCGCCAGCGGAGCCCTCCAGCCGACGGCCGGCGTCAGCACCCAGCCCCCGATCACCCTCGCGCCGACCGACGGCCGGCCGACCGACGGGCCCGTCGCCACCGTCGCGCCCACCCCCGGCTCCGACGGCGCACCCGCCTCCGCCGCCCCGCCGGCCGTCCCGAAGCCGCACACGCCCCAGGCGCCGGCCGGGACGAGCGCCCCGCCCCACGGCGGCACGCCGAGCACCCCGGTCACCACCACGGCCGTCGCGACCACGCCCGCGGGCACCCCCGCGCCGCCGCCCGCGCCGGTCAAGCCGGGCACCGTCATCGGCTCCACCGCCTCCGGCGGCCGCACCGTGGCGCTCACCTTCGACGACGGCCCCGGCCCCGCCACCGGCCAGATCCTCGACCTGCTCGCCCAGTACCACGCCAAGGCCACCTTCTGCGAGATCGGCCAGAACGCCGCCGCCAACCCGGCCCTGGTCAAGCGCGTCCTCGCGGCCGGCCACCGGCTCTGCGACCACAGCGTCCACCACCCGCAGCCGTTCGCGAAGCTCCCCCACGACAAGGCCGTCTACGAGATCTCCGCCGCCAGGGACATGATCGTCAAGGCCGGCGGCCCCGGCACCCGGGTCGACTGGTTCCGCGCCCCCGGCGGCGGCTTCAACGCCGACAACGAACAGATCACCGCGAGCCTCGGCATGTCCTCGCTCGGCTGGTCCGTCGACCCGCGCGACTGGTCCCGCCCGGGCGTGCCCGCCATCGTCTCCACCGTGCAGAAGCAGCTCAAGCCCGGCGGCGTGATCCTGATGCACGACGGCGGCGGCGACCGCACCCAGACCGTGGCCGCGCTCAAGCAGCTGCTGCCCTGGCTGGTCGCCCAGGGCTACGCCTTCGACTGGCCCGCCGAATAGCCGACTCACCGGCCACACCGGGGGCGGCTACCTCATCGGCCACCGCGGGTCGACCACGGCCTGCGGGTCCTTGCCGCGGCGCAGCCACGCCTGCAAGCCCTCCGCCCACTCCCGGTACCAGCCGATCTGGCGCCCGTGCAGCTCGGCCGGCGCGACGTCGCCGACCTCGGCCCGGTAGCGCTCGGCGAGCGCGACGGCGACCCGGACGGCCGCCAGCGCGTCGCTGCCCGCCTCGTGCGCGTCCGTCAGCTCGACGCCGTACACCTCGCAGACCCGCTGCAGGGTGCGCGAGCCCTTGCGGTACTTGTCCACCGCCCGGTCGACGACCAGCGCGTCCAGCACCGGCCCGACCGGGGCGCCGAGGCGCTCGGCGAGCGGCACCAGCCCGTACCGGCGCAGCTCGGCGTCGAGCAGCGACAGGTCGAACGGCGCGTTGAACGCGACCACCGGGCGCCCTGCGGCGAGCCGCTCGCAGAGCGCGCCGGCTATCTCTTCCACCGCCTCCTTGGCCGGCCGGCCCTTGCCGCGGGCCAGGTCGTCGCCGATGCCGTGGATCGCCTCCGCCTCGGCCGGGATCGGGACCCCGGGGTCGAGCAGCCAGTGCACGGCCCCCACCCGGCGGGCCCCGACGGTGTCCACGAGCGCGGCCGTGACGATGCGGTCCACGGCCGGGTCGGTGCCCGTGGTCTCCAGGTCGAAGCCGACCAGTGGCTGCTGCCACCAGCTCATAAGGGGGTGTCCTTCCGTCCTGCCTCTCGAAACAGCCCCCATCATCACCCGCCCCACCGACAACCCGGCCGCTGGGGCGGTCGGGGTGCGGGCCGGTGCGGCGGCGGACGGCCTTCCTCGGTTTCGGCAGGTCGCCCCAACGGCGGGCGCCCGCGCCCCGGTTGGGGCGACGGGCGCGCGAACCGGGGCGTTCAGGTGGTGGTGAGGAGGGTGCGGCCGAGCCAGTCGGTGGTGTCGTGGGCGCCGGGGAGGACGTAGAAGTAGCCGCCGCCGGTGGGGCGGAGGTGGCGGGCGAGGGGTTCGGTGTTGAGGCGGGTCTGGACGGCTTCGAACTGGCGGGCCACGTCCTGCTGGTAGCAGCAGAAGGCGAGGCCGAGGTCGGGTTCGCCGTCGGGGTCGAGGCCGCGGTCGTAGTTGAAGGCGCGGCGCAGGATGCGGCTGTCGCGGGTGCCGTCGGTGCGGGGGTTGGCGAGGCGGATGTGGGAGTCGAGGGGGATGACGGCGCCGTCGGGGTCGTTGCGGTAGTCGGGGGTGTCGGTCTCGCCGGCGGCGCCGAGCGGGGCGCCGTCGTTCTTGCGCCGGCCGATCAGGCGTTCCTGCTGCTGGAGCGGCACCTCGTCCCAGCCGGCGACGAGGGTGCGGATGGCGCGGATGACCTGGTAGCTGCCGCCGGCGGCCCAGCGCGGTTCGTCGCCGCCCTCGCCGACCCAGACGAGGGCGTCCAGTTCGCGGGCGTTCGCGGTGTCGGGGTTCTCGATGCCGTCCTTGAAGCCGAGCAGGTTGCGGGCGGCGCCGGTGGGGCGGGAGCGGTTCTGGAAGCCGTCGAGCTGCCAGCGCGGGCGGATCAGGCCGTTGGTGCTGCGCAGCAGGTCGCGGATGGTGTGCTGGACGGTGTCGCGGTTCTCGGCGCAGATCTGGAGCGAGAGGTCGCCGTGGCATTCGGCGGGGCGCAGCGCGTCGACGGGGAAGGGGCGCATGGCGGTGAGCCGGCGGGGGCGGTGGCGGGTGAGGCCGTAGCGGGTGTCGAAGAGGGAGGCGCCGACGGCGACGGTGACGGTGAGGTCGTCGGCGGGCAGGTCGGGGCCGAGGGTGCCGCTGTCGGAGGGGGCGGTGGCGGGGCCGAGGTCGGGCGGGGTGCCGCCGGTGGTGAGGAAGCGGATGCGGTCGGTGAGGGTGCGCAGGAGGGTTTCGAGGGCCTTGCGGTCGCGGGCCTTGACGTCGAGGGCGAGGAAGGTGCCGTAGCCGGGGGGCGGGTTGGTGATGCCGGCCTGGTGGCGGCCGTGGAAGTCGATGCGCCGGGTGGCGGGGCGGGGCGCGGCCGGGGCGGGGCGGGCGCCGGTGAGGGTGAGGGCTCCGGCGGTGGTGGCGCCGAGGGCGGTGCGCAGGAGGCCGCGGCGGGTGGCGCGGGGGTGTTCGGAGCCGGTGGAGTGCGGGCTGTCGATCATGGACGGGACGCTAACAAGCGGTCGGGCCCGGTGCTCGGGTGAGCGCCGCGCCCGACCGCCGGTCACCATCCGTCCGGCCTACTCCCCTCACCCGGGCGAGGGTCACCCGGGTGAGGGGCACCCGGGCGAGCGCCGCTGAGCGAACGTCACCAGGAGACCGGCACCGGGCGAACGTCACCGGGCGCGGGCGAGGGCGATCCGGCTGGGCAGCACGCTGGCGGCGACGGCCAGGGCGAGGCAGACGGCCGCGGCGGCGCCGAGCGGGAGCCAGGGCAGCTGCGGGTCGATGGCGGCCTGGCCGGCCAGGATGCGGTGGTTGAGCAGGGCGGTGGTGCCGTACTGGGTGAGGGCGGTGACGGCGAGGGCCAGGACGGCGGCGGTGGCGACGACCAGGACGGCTTCCAGGGCGACCATGTGCAGCACCTGGCGGCGCAGGGTGCCGGCCAGCCGCAGGACGGTGAAGTCGCGTCGGCGGTCGGCGGCGGACATCACCATGGTGTTGGCGATCGCGATGAGCGCGTACAGCAGGGCGGGGCCGAGGATGGTCGTGGTGGCGATCCACGCGTAGTGGGCGCCGGGGTCGGGGCCGGGGGCGCGGGCGTCGGTGAGTTCGCCGCCGAGCCGGTCGGCGGCCGGGGGTTCGGCGGAGAGGTGGACGGCGCCGGGGTGGGCGCCGGCCAGGTGGGCGGTGGTGGCGTCGCCGCTGAGCAGGATCTCGTCGAGGCCCAGCTGGGTGCGGTAGACGAGAGCGAGGCGCAGTGCGGTGACGGTGCCGTCGGCGAGGCGCAGGTGGACCTGGTCGCCGAGGGTCCAGCCGTGGCCGCGGGCCTGGTCGGTGGAGGCGGCGAGGGTGGCGCCGTGCAGGTCGGCGGCGGCGCCCTGGACGACGGGCAGGGTCCAGGCGGTGGCGAGGTCGCCGTCGACGACGGTGGCGGCGGAGGGGGCGGAGGCGGGTGAGTCCTCGCCGGGGTCGGCGAAGTCGGCGGGGGCGGCGCCGAGGCCGGTGACCACGGTGGGGGTGGTGGCGGTGGCGCGCAGGCCGGGCCGGTCGGCGGTGAGCCGGTGTGCGGCGTCGTCGGGCAGCGGGGTGGCGCCGGGGCGCAGCACGTACCGGGCGGCGGCGGTGGCCCGGTTCTGGGCGGTCATGGCGTCGGCGAAGGCGGCGGTGGAGCCGATGACGGTGCCGGTGAGGGCGATGGTGAGGAAGGCGGGGGTGGCGGTGGAGACGGTGCGGCGGACGGCGGTGAGCGCGTTCTGCCGGGCGAGCAGGGGTGCGGCGCCGACGGCGCGGGCCAGTGGCGCGCTGAGCGCCCGGACCAGGGGCGGGACGATCAGCGGGGCGAACAGGGCGAGGGCGGTGATCGTCAGCAGGTCGGCGCCGAGGACCCACTGGGAGGCGAGCTGCGGGTCGGCCGGCTGGTCGCCGGGGGCGGCGGGCATGGTCGGGGCGGCCAGGTAGTAGCCGACGGTGCCGGCCAGGGCGAGCAGTCCGGCGAGGGCGCAGGCCCAGCGCACGGGCGTCATGACCGTGCGGTCGACGGCGGCGTCGCCGAGTGCCTCGACGGCCCGGACCCGGCCGGCGCGCAGGGCGGCGGTGACGGCGCCGAGCAGGGCGACGAGCAGGCCGACGGCGGCGGCGGTGAGCAGCGGGGCGGGGGCCGGGTGCGCCGCGAAGCCGTCCGGGGCGGCGCCGCGGGCGACCAGCCAGGCGGCGAGGGCGGGCGCGCCGGGCAGGGCGAGCAGGCAGCCGGTGACGGCGGCGGCGAGGGCGACGACGGCGGCCTCGCCGGTGATCAGCCCGACGACCTGGCGGGGGGTGGCGCCGACGGCGCGCAGCATCGCGATCTCCTGGCGGCGCTGGGCGACGGCGAAGGCGAAGGTGCCGGCGACGACGAAGACGGCGACGAAGGCGGCCATCGCGGCGCTGAACAGGAGCACCTTGTGGAGGGAGGGCGCGCCGAGCGGGGAGTCGTCGCCGGCGGTGTTGTCGAGCAGGGTGCCGGTGGTGGCGACCAGGGTGACGCCGAGGGTCAGGGCGAGGTAGGAGCCGGCGAAGGCGGCCTTGCGGCGGCGCAGTGCGGCGGCGGCGACGGGCAGCAGGGTGACGAGGGATCTCATGCGCCCACCTCGCTGCGCTCGGCGGGGGCATTCGCCCACGCGCACCTCTCGATGATGAACTCGCTCCGCTCGTTCATGCCGCCGTCTCCAGGGCGGTCATCCGCTCGGCGATCTGCGGGGCGGTGGGGTGGTCGAGGTCGGCGACGAGGCGGCCGTCGGCGAGGAAGAGCACGCGGTCGGCGTAGGAGGCGGCGACCGGGTCGTGGGTGACCATGACGGTGCTCTGGCCGTCGCGGTCGACGAGTTCGCGCAGCAGGGCGAGGACGTCGCGGCTGCTGGCGCTGTCGAGGGCGCCGGTGGGCTCGTCGGCGAAGAGCACCTGCGGGCGGGTGATCAGGGCGCGGGCGATGGCGACGCGCTGCTGCTGGCCGCCGGAGAGCTGGGAGGGCAGGTGTCCGGTGCGTTCGCCGAGGCCGACCTGGGCGAGGGCGCGGTGGACGTCGGCGCGGTCGGGGCGGCGCCCGGCCAGGCGCAGCGGCAGGCCGACGTTCTGTTCGGCGGTCAGCGAGCCGACCAGGTTGAAGGCCTGGAAGACGAAGCCGAGCTTCTCGCGCCGCAGGACGGTCAGCCGGTTCTCGGTGAGTGCGGCGAGGTCGGCCCCGTCGAGGACGACCCGGCCGCCGTCGGGCCGGTCGAGCCCGGCGGCGCACTGGAGCAGGGTGCTCTTGCCGGAGCCGGAGGGGCCCATGACGGCGGTGAAGGTGCCGCGGGCGAAGTCGACGTCCACTCCCCTGAGCGCGTGGACGGCCTCCGGCCCGGTCCCGTAGGTGCGGTGCAGTTGTTCGAGGCGCAGTACGGCCCCGTCATCCCCCATGATCATCACGGGGGCTATGACTACCACGGCCGCCCCTGCTCCGACCAGCCCTGACCGCCGGGGCGGGCCCGGTTCAGGCGGCGGGCCCGGTTCAGGCGGCGGGCTCGCGGACCAGGTAGACGTCGATCGGGTCCTCGTGGTCGAGGACGAAGCCGTGGCGCTCGTAGAGGCGGCGGGCGGGGCTGCCCTGGAGGACGTCGAGGCGCACGGGCTCGCCGGCGGCGTCGGCCTGGGCGAGGAGGTGGCGCAGGACGGCGCTGCCGAGGCCGCGGCCCTGGTGGGCGGGGGCGAGGTAGAAGTGCTCGATCCAGCGGCCGCCCTGCTCGGCGGGGCGGACGGTGACGGAGCCGGCGAAGGCGCCGTCGACGAGGATGACGGAGCTGTGGCGGCTGGAGAAGCCCGCCCGCAGGCGCCGGCGGACCCGGTCGTCGTCGTAGCGGCCGAGGCGTTCGAGGTCGGCGCGCAGCACGACGGCCTTGAGTTCGGCGACGGGTTCGACGTCGGCGGCGGTGGCGGGGCGCAGGGTCCAGGCGGCGAGGCTGTTCACGGCCCGCAGTGTGGCAGCGGCCGCACCGGCCTGGCCAGCGGGTTTCGGGGGCCGGACACCGGGGCGGGGCGTGCCGAGGGGGCCGGGCGGTGGCCCGGCCCCCTGCTCCGACGGGCCGGCGGGAAGGCGGGAAGGCGGGCCGGCGGGAAGGCCTCAGCGGGTGCCGAGGTCCAGGGCGGGGAAGGAGTAGTCGTCCCAGAGGGCGCGTTCGTCGTCGTGCGGGGCGTACTGGACGCCGGGGTTCAGGTCCCAGATCCGGGTGGCCCGCGCGTCGGCGGTGTAGGACGGCCAGCCCGGGTCGCCCTGGCGGGCGAAGGAGGCCCAGGCGTCGGCCATCCGCGCGGACAGCCGGGTGAGTTCGGGCCGCTGGGCGGCGACGGTCTGCGCGCCGCGCGGGATCGCGCCGAGGTCCAGGCCGCCGAAGACGAAGGGCAGTTCCAGGGTGTGCATGGCGCCCAGGTTCTGGGCGGCGGGCAGGCCGGGGACGTAGGGCACGTGCCAGTCGAACTGGTAGACGTAGGTGGGCCGCCAGCGGGACTGGGCCTCGGCCAGGCGCAGGGTGGGGATCCGCTCGGTCTGGTCGGTGAGCATCGCGTTCACCACCCGGCCCTCGGTGGCCCCGGGGCGGTCGGCGGCGTACCGGTCGTACATCTGCTGTTTGCGGTCGGCGAGCACCGGGGGCAGGGTGCGGTAGGCGCTCAGCGGGAGGTCGGGCAGCGTGGGGTCGAACAGCGCCCAGTAGTCGGTCTCGTTCTCGGTGGTGCCGGTCATCACGTCGACGTCGCGGGCGCTGCCGGCGGCGATCCGTTCGACGACCGGGCCGGGTACCAGCGCCCCGTCGACGGAGGGGCCGAAGAAGACCGCGGAGGACAGCCCGGAGAGCCCGTGCTGGACCTGTTCCTGGAGGTCGAGGACCTGTGGGGTGCTCAGCCGGTCGAGGTCCGCGACGGTGTGGATGCCGCCGGTGGCGAAGACCTTTGCGGCGGTGGCCCGCGCGGCGGCCGCGGTGTGCACCAGGTAGCCGGGCCCGCTCTCGACGATGGCGCGCTGGAAGAGCTGCTCGGGGTGGTCGCCGGCCAGCAGGGCGCTGATCGAGATCGCGCCGGCCGACTGGCCGAAGACGGTGACGTTGCCCGGGTCGCCGCCGAAGGCGCCGACGTGCCGGCGCACCCAGGTCAGCGCGGCGCTCTCGTCGCGCAGCCCGTTGTTGCCCGAGCCGGCGTAGGACGGGTCGAGCGCGCCGAGTTCCGTCCAGCCCAGGATGCCGAGCCGGTAGTCCAGGTTCACCACGACCGCGTCGCCGCGTTCGGCCAGCAGGCCGCCGTCGAAGACGGGCTGGCCGGCGGCGCCGAGTTCGTCCGCGCCGCCGTGCAGGAAGACCATGACGGGTTTGCGGGCGCCGCCGCCGTGCGCCGACCACACGTTGAGGTACAGGCAGTCCTCGGTGCCGCCGCCGCCCGCGCTCAGGTCCTGCGGGCAGCCGGGGCGGGCCCGGGTGGCGCGCAGCGTTGCGGGCCAGGGCGCGGCCGGCTGCGGCGGGCGGAACCGGCGCTCGCCGGTGGGCGGCGCCGCGTACGGGACGCCCAGGTAGGCGCACCGGCCGTCCTGGGACACCCCCTGGAGGCGGCCGACGGAGGTCGCCGTACGGCAGCCGCCCGTCTCCCGGGCCTCGGCGGGGACGGCCGGCAGCAGGCCCAGCAGGGCCGCCGCCACACCGGCCAGCGCGAGCGGCCAGCGCGGGGGGACGGTTCGGCGGGCCTTGCCCGGCCGTCTTGCGCGCAGCCCCTCCCCGGGCCCTTCGCGCAGCCTTCCGCGCGCGGCCCCCCATGCTGTTCCGCGCACTGTCCCGCGCTTTGTCCCGCGCTTCGTTCCGTACACCACGGCGCACTCCCCTCGACGTCGTCGCGCCGCTCGTGCGGCCGCGAACCCGCCTCCAGCTTGCGCGGCCCGGCCCGGGGGTGTCGCCGCCGCACGGATGGAGTTCCGGGCCTCCACCCGGGGGTGGAGAAGGGAAATCGACGGTCCATCAGGAACGGGGGGTGCGGGTTCAGGACACCGGCCGGGAGTCGCCCCAGGCGCCCTCGAACTCCTCGCGGTAGACCTCCAGCAGGCCCTGCTCGCTGCCTCCGGGCTGCTGGCCGGCGCCGCCGCGCAGCACCAGGGCCGGGGACTCCATGCCCCGGGCGCGGCGCAGGTAGGGCTGGATGACGCCGAGGTCGCGGCTCTGGCGGCGGCCGCCGACCTGGCCGGTCGGGCGGGGGCCCTCGACGAGGTAGGCGGTGAAGCGCGGGGTCTCGTCGAAGACCCGGATCTCGAAGCCGCCCTGGTCGCGCAGCCGGGCCCGCACCCGGCGCACGTGCATGATGTTCATCTCGATGGAGCGCGACAACTCGCCGCGCCCGAGGCCGAGTTCGCGTTCGCGGCGGCGGACGGCGCTGCTCGCCGGGTTGAGGAAGAGCAGGCGGACCCGGCAGCCGTCGCCGGCCAGGCGCACCAGCCGCTTGCCGGTGTAGTTCTGGCAGAGCATGCCGAGGCCGATGCCGAGCGCGTCCAGGCGCCGGGCGCCGTCCAGCAGGTCCTCGACGGGCAGGTCGCGCTGGAGGCGGACGCGGTCGGCGTGCACGGCGACGACGTCCGCGTACCGGCCGGCCACCAGCGACTCGACGACGTCGGCGGGCACGCCGCCGGCGCCGCCGTCCAGGACGGCGAGCAGGCGGGCGGCGGCGCGTTCGGTCTGGGCGAGGACGGTCTGGGTGAGCACCCGGTTGCGGGAGACCACGTGCCGGGCCACCTCCAGTTCGTCCAGGGCGAGTTCGATCTCGCGCCGGTCGGACAGGTAGGGCTCGAAGCACGGCCAGTGCTGGACCATCAGCTCGCGCAGCTGGGGCAGGGTGAGGAAGACCAGCGGGTCGTCGTCGGCCGGGTCGAGCAGGTAGCCCTTGCGGCGGCTGACCTCGCGGACGGCTCCGGCCCGGTGCGCCCACTCCTCGCCGGCGGGGCCGGCGGCGGCGGTGACCCAGTCCTCGCCGTGGGCGGGGGCGTAGATGGGGTGCAGCACCTCGTCGACGAGGGAGCGCAGCCGCTGCTCGACGAGGTTGAGCCAGACGTAGGCGCGGCCGGACAGCCGGACCCGCTGGTAGGCGTCCTCCCATTCGGCGGCGGACCAGGCGAGGGCGGGGATCTCGACCGGGCCGCCCTGGGCGGGCACCAGGGGGCGGCCGGACAGGGTGGGGCGCATGACGACCGTGGGCGCCTCGCTGCGGGCGCCGCCCCGGTCGGGGCCGTCGGGCCCCGGGCCGCGGCCGCCGGCGGGGAACACCATGCGCCACCTCACCTGGTCTGCTGTTCTACGCTCCGCCCCTGCGCGGCTGATGGAGCGCCACCGGCCCGGGGGCGGCCGGACGATCAAGGGTACTGCCCGCCGCGAGCGGTGCGCAGCCGGATGGCCCCCGGGGCCCGGCACCACCACCAGGCCCACCCTTCACAGACCGGCGCCCATCGCAAGCCCCGCCCATCGCCGGCCCCGCCCGCCGCGAGCCCCGCCCCGCTTATCACAGGAATGCCAGCTGGACACCCGTTCGGGCGAACCGGCCGCACATGTCCCAGCCGCCGGGGGAAGGCTCGGGGAGTATGCGCACTGTGCCGTGCGTCACGGCGCGCGAGCGCCGCACATGCCCGGCCGCCCGGCCGGGAAGAGAGCGTCCGGGTCCGGGCACGTTATCGGACTACACGTCAGTTTCCGTTGAGTGCAAGGAAGTTGAGGACTCATGCAGGTCTGGCCCGGTAAGCCCTACCCCCTCGGCGCCACCTACGACGGGGCCGGCACCAACTTCGCGGTGTTCTCCGAGAGTGCCGACCGGATCGAGCTGTGCCTGATCGACGAGGACGGCTCGGAGACGGCCGTCGAACTGCGCGAGACGGACGCCTTCGTCCGGCACGCCTACCTCCCCGGCGTCCAGCCCGGCCAGCGCTACGGCTTCCGCGTCCACGGCCCGTACAACCCCGGCCTCGGCCAGCGCCACAACAGCGCCAAACTGCTGCTGGACCCGTACGCCAAGGCGATGAGCGGGAACATCGACTGGGACGAGGCCGTCTACGGCTACCACTTCGGCGCGCCCGAGCGCCGCAACGACCTCGACTCCGCCCCGCACACCATGCACTCGGTCGTGATCAACCCGTACTTCGACTGGGGCACCGACCACCCGCCGCGCACCGACTACCACCGCACCGTCATCTACGAGGCGCACGTCAAGGGCCTCACCCGACTGCACCCGGGCATCCCCGAGGAGATCCGCGGCACCTACGCGGGCCTGGCCCACCCGGCGGTGATCGAGCACCTGGCCAAGCTCGGCGTCACCGCGATCGAGCTGATGCCGGTGCACCAGTTCGTCCGCGACCACCGGCTGCGCGACCTGGGCCTGTCCAACTACTGGGGTTACAACACCATCGGCTTCTTCGCCCCGCACTCCTCCTACGCCTCCAGCGGCGACCGGGGCCAGCAGGTGCAGGAGTTCAAGTCGATGGTCAAGGCGCTGCACGCGGCCGGGATCGAGGTGATCCTGGACGTCGTCTACAACCACACCGCCGAGGGCAACCACCTCGGGCCGACGCTGTCCCTGCGCGGGCTGGACAACGTCTCCTACTACCGCCTCGCCCGGGACCAGCGCTTCTACGAGGACACCACCGGCACCGGCAACAGCCTGCTGATGCGCAGCCCGCACGTGCTCCAGCTGATCATGGACTCGCTGCGCTACTGGGTCACCGAGATGCACGTCGACGGCTTCCGCTTCGACCTCGCCGCCACCCTGGCCCGGCAGTTCCACGAGGTCGACCGGCTCTCCTCCTTCTTCGACCTCGTCCAGCAGGACCCGGTGGTCTCCCAGGCCAAGCTGATCGCCGAACCCTGGGACCTCGGCGAGGGCGGCTACCAGGTCGGCAACTTCCCGCCGCTGTGGACCGAGTGGAACGGCATGTACCGGGACACCGTGCGCGACCTGTGGCGCGGCGAGACCGCCGCCCTCGCCGAATTCGGCTCCCGACTCACCGGCTCCTCCGACCTCTACCAGGACGACGGCCGCCGCCCCATCGCCTCCATCAACTTCGTGACCTGCCACGACGGTTTCACCCTGCGCGACCTCGTCTCCTACAACGACAAGCACAACGAGGCCAACGGCGAGGACAACCGCGACGGCGAGTCCTTCAACCGCTCCTGGAACTGCGGCGTCGAGGGCCCCGGCACCGACCCGGCCGTCGAGGAGCTCAGAGCCCGCCAGCAGCGCAACCTCATCGCCACCCTGATGCTCTCCCAGGGCGTGCCGATGCTCTCCCACGGCGACGAACTCGGCCGCACCCAGCAGGGCAACAACAACGCCTACTGCCAGGACAACGAACTCACCTGGGTGCACTGGCCGGACGGCGACGGGCCCGAGGCGCGGCTGCTGGAGTTCACCCAGGGGATGATCTGGCTGCGCCGCGACCACCCGGTGTTCCGGCGGCGGCGCTTCTTCCACGGGCGGCCGGTCCCCGGGCGCCCCGGGCCGGGGACGCTCGCCGCCGGCGGCCGCCCCTCCGGCGGTCACGCCTCCGGCCGTCACCCCTCGGGCGGTCACCTCTCGGGCGGTCACCTCTCGGGCGGTCACCTCTCGGGCGGCTACGACGACCTCACCGACATCGCCTGGTTCACCCCCGGCGGGGAGGAGATGACCAAGCGCAACTGGGGCGCCAGCTACGCCAAGTCGCTGACCGTCTTCCTCAACGGCTACGCCATCTCCGAGCCGGACCGGCGCGGCGGGCGGATCGTCGACGACTCCTTCCTGCTGATGTTCAACGCGCACTTCGAGCCGCTGGAGTTCACCCTGCCCGCCGACCACGGGCAGGAATGGCAGGTCGTGGTCGACACCGCACAGGCCCGGCTGCCCGCCCCGGGCGCGGGCGCGCGGGTCAAGGCCGGGGACGCGCTGTGGCTCACCGACCGCTCGCTGATGGTGCTCCAGCGGCCGGCCTGACACCCCGCGCTCACCTGTTCGGACCAGCAGCGGGTCTTGGCGGCGGGCTCCCCCGGGTACTCATGGACCTATGACCTCCGCCGCCGAGCCCGCACCGCCCCGCCCGGCCGCCGCCTCCCCCTCATCCGCCACCGCTACCGCCACGGCCCCCACGGCCAGCTACCGCCTCCAGCTGCAACCCGGCTTCACCCTCCACGACGCCGCCGCCGCCGTCCCCTACCTCGCCGCCCTCGGCGTCTCCCACCTGCACCTGTCCCCGCTGCTGGAGGCCGCCCCCGGCTCCACCCACGGCTACGACACCGTCGACCACGGCCGGGTCAGCGAGCAGCTCGGCGGCGAGGGCGCCCTGCGCGCGCTGGCCGCCTCCGCCCACCGGCACGGCCTGCGGCTGCTCGTCGACGTGGTGCCCAACCACATGGCGGTGCCCGTCCCCGAGCGGCTCAACCAGCCGCTGTGGCAGGTGCTGCGCGACGGCCCCGACTCGCCGTACGCGCGCTGGTTCGACATCGACTGGGCGGCCCAGCCCGGCCCCGTCGACGCCCCCGCGCGCGGCCGGGTGCTGCTGCCGCTGCTCGGCGACCGGCTCGGCGCCGTGCTCGACCAGCTGGTGGTGGACGGCGAGGTGCTGCGCTACCACGACCACGAGCTGCCGCTGCGGCCCGGCACCTCGGGACTGCCGCTCGACGAGCTGCTCGCCCGCCAGTGGTACCGGCTCGCCTGGTGGCGGCTGGCCCGCACCGAACTGAACTACCGGCGCTTCTTCACCGTCAACGAGCTGATCGCCGTCCGGGTCGAGGAGCCCGAGGTGTTCGCCGCCACCCACGCCACCCTGCTGCGGCTGCACGCCGACGGCGTCGTCGACGGCTTCCGGATCGACCACCCCGACGGGCTCGCCGACCCGCGCGGCTACCTGCGCCGCCTCGCCGGCGCCACCGGCGGGGCGTACACCGTCGTCGAGAAGATCCTCACCGGCGACGAGCGGCTGCCCGCGGACTGGCCGGTCGCCGGGACGACCGGCTACGACGCGCTGCGCCGCATCGACGGCGTGCTCACCGACCACGCGGGCGCCTGCCGGCTGGCCGGGGCGTACGCGGCGTTCCTGACCGGCTCCGCGCCGGACGGCCAACCCTGCGCCGACCCCCACCCGGCGGTCGCCGCCGCCCGGCGCGGGCGGGCCGACATGACCTCGCCGCACGGCGAGCTGGCCGCCGAGGTCGACCGGCTGGTGCGGATCGCGCTGCGGATCGGCGCCGCCGAGCCCGCGCACTCCGACCACGCGCCCTGGCAGCTGCGCGCGGCGCTGCGGCGGCTGTTCACCGGCTACCCGGCGTACCGGCCGTACGCCCGGCCCGGGGAGCCGGTGCCGCCGGCCTCCGCCGAGCAGCTGCGCGCGGCGCTGGGCGGCTCGGCCGACCCGACGGACCGGCTGGTCGCCGCCCTGGCCCTCGGGGAGCTGGGGAGCGGGCCGCAGAAGGACGAGTTCTGCGAGCGCTTCGCGCAGACCGCCGCCGCCGTCGCCGCCAAGGGCGTCGAGGACACCGCCTTCTACCGGTGGAACGCGCTGCCCGGCCTCAACGAGGTCGGCGGCGAGCCCGGCCGGCCGGGGCTGCCCCCGGCCCGGTTCCACGACTGGTGCCGCTACCTGGAGCGCGCCTGGCCGCACAGCATGACCGTGCTGTCCACCCACGACACCAAGCGCAGCGCCGACGCCCGCGCCCGGCTCGCCGTCCTCGCCGAGCAGCCCGAGGCCTGGGCCGCCGAGGCCGCCGCCTGGTCCACCGCCGCCGGGCCCGGCCCCCGCGGCGATCACGACCGCGAAGGCCGCCACGACGGCGAAAGCGGCCCCGACCCCGGTGCCCGCGACGGCGACTGGCTGCTCTGGCACACCCTCGTCGCCGCCTGGCCGATCGACCCCGACCGGCTCGTCGCCGCCCTCCTCAAGGCCGCCCGCGAGGCCAAGCTGCACACCTCCTGGACCACCCCCGACGCCCGCTTCGAGCAGGCGCTCACCGCGCGCGCCCGCGCCGTCCACACCAACCCCGGACTGCTGCCCCGGATCGAGGGCCTGGTGCACGCCCTCGCCCCGTACGCCCGCGCCAACACCCTCGCCGCCGCGCTGCTGCACCTGACCGTCCCGGGCGTGCCCGACCTCTACCAGGGCAGCGAGGAGCCGCTGTACACCCTCGTCGACCCGGACAACCGGGGCGTGGTGGACCTCGGCGCGCTCGCCGTCCGGCTCACCGACGCGGCCGCCCCGCGCCCCGGCGACCTCGCCCGCGAGAAGCTGCACCTCACCAGCGCGGCGCTGCACCTGCGGCGCGACCGCCCGCTCGGGCCCTACCGGCCGCTGGCCGCCGCCGGCCCCGCCGCCGACCACCTGCTGGCCTTCGCCCGCGGCGCCGACGTGGTCACCGCCGTCACCCGGCTCCCGTACGGGCTGGACCGCGCCGGCGGCTGGCGCGGCACCGTCCTGGAGCTGCCCGAGGGCGGGCCCTGGACGGACCAGCTGACGCTGCGGGCCCACCCGGCGGGCCCGGTGCCCGTCGCGCGGCTGCTGGCGGACCGGCCGGTGGCGCTACTGACGAGGAGGAGCTGAGCGTGCGGATCTACGAGGTGTGGGCGCCCCTGGCCACCGACCGGGTCGAGGTCGAGGTCGACGGCTCCGCCCATCCACTGGCCCGGTGCCCGCAGCGCCCGGGCTGGTGGACCGGCGGCGCTCCGACCGGCGACTACGCCTTCCGCCTCGACGGCGGGCCGCCGCTGCCCGACCCGCGCTCCCCCTGGCAGCCGCACGGGCCCGACGGCCCCAGCCGCCCGGTCGACCACGCCGCGTTCCGCTGGTCGCAGACCGGCTGGCGCGGCCGCGCGCTGCCCGGCGCCGTGCTGTACGAGCTGCACATCGGCACCTTCACCCCCCGCGGCACCTTCGACGCCGCCGCCGAACACCTCGACCACCTCGTCGAGTTGGGCGTCGACTTCGTCGAACTGATGCCGGTCTGCCCGTTCCCCGGCCGGCACGGCTGGGGCTACGACGGGGTCTCGCCGTGGGCCGTGCACGAGCCGTACGGCGGGCCCGAAGGGCTGAAGCGCTTCGTCGACGCCGCCCACCGCAAGGGCCTCGGCGTGGTGCTGGACGTCGTCCACAACCACCTCGGCCCCTCCGGCAACCACCTTCCCGCGTACGGCCCGTACTTCACCGACCGGCACCACACGCCGTGGGGGGCGGCGGTCAACCTGGACGCCCCCGGCTCCGACGAGGTGCGCCGCTACCTGATCGGCAGCGCGCTCGGCTGGCTGCGCGACTACCGGATCGACGGCCTGCGGCTGGACGCCGTGCACGCCCTCGCGGACGACCGGGCCGTCCACTTCCTGGAGGAACTGTCCCACCAGGTCGAGAAGTTGGCCGTCGCGACCAACCGCCCGCTGTTCCTGATCGCCGAATCCGACCTCAACACCCCGCACACCACCGCCCCGCGCGCGGCCGGCGGCCAGGGCCTCACCGCGCAGTGGAGCGACGACTTCCACCACGCCCTGCACTGCGCGCTCACCGGCGAATCCCAGGGCTACTACGGCGACTTCGCGCGCCACCCGCTCGCCGCCCTCGCCAAGACGCTCACCCGCGGCTTCTTCCACGACGGCACCTGGTCCGGCTTCCGTGGCCGCGACCACGGCCGCCCCTTCCCGCCGGACGGCGGACACCGGCTGCTCGGCTACCTCCAGACCCACGACCAGATCGGCAACCGGGCCCTCGGGGACCGCATCTCCACCTGCCTCACCACCGGCCGGCTCGCCTGCGGCGCCGCGCTGGTGCTCACCTCGCCGTTCACCCCGATGCTGTTCATGGGCGAGGAGTGGGGCGCGGCCACCCCCTGGCAGTACTTCACCGACCACACCGACCCGCAGCTCGCCGAGGCCGTCCGGCAGGGCAGGCGCCGGGAGTTCACCGACCACGACTGGGCCGCCGAGTCCGTCCCCGACCCGCAGGAGCCCGCCACCGTCCTGCGCTCCGTCCTCGACTGGACCGAGCCCCGGCGCGCCCCGCACGCCGAACTCCTCACCTGGCACCGGACGTTGATCCGGCTGCGCCGCGACCGGCCGGAGCTGTCCGACCCCGACCTCGGCGCGGTGCGGGTGGCGTACGACGAGGCGGCGCGCTGGCTGGTGGTGCACCGGGGCCCGTACCGGATCGCCGTCAACCTCGGCCCCACCGAGGCCGCCCTGCCACTGGACGGGACCGGGCGCGAACTGGTCGCGGCCTTCGGGGCGGCGGCACTGGACGGGACGGCGGTACTGGACCGGACGGCGGTACTGGACCGGACGGCGGTACGGCTGGGGGCGGACGCGGTGGCCATCGTCGCGGTGGCGGTCGGCGCGGTCTGACCCGCCACGCGCGTCACCAGAGGAAGGTGCCGATCCGCTCCCGCAGCGAGGCCGCGTCCAAGCCGTAGGCGGCCAGGTGCTCCGGGATCGAGCCGTAGTGCCGGTGCTCCTCGCGCGGCACGCCCAGGCCCAGCACCCGGTGCGGGCGGTCGGCCAACGCGGCGTGCGCCTCGTTCGCCGAGGTGCCCGCCAGGTACGGCTCCACCAGCACCACGTCCGCCCGCTCCCCCGCTGCCGCCCGCAGCCCGGCCGCGTCGAAGGGGCGCACCGTCGCCGCGTACAGCACGGTGGCGTCCAGGCCCTCGGTGGCCGCGAGCACCGCGTCCAGCATCGGCCCGACCGCGAGGACCACGCCGCGCGAGCCCTGCCGCGCAGTGGTGAACCGGCCCGCCTCGACCGGCAGGGCCTGCGCGTTCTGGTGCGCCGAGAGGCGGACGTAGACGTTGCGGTCGCCGTCCGCGACGGCGTGGCGCAGCAGCTGCTCGGCCTCGTCCGGGTGGCCCGGCACATGGACCGTCCAGTCCGGCAGGGTGTCCAGCAGGGCGACGTCGCCCGGGGACATGTGGGTGCGGCCGCCGGCCGGCCAGTCGTAGGAGCCGGCCGCGCTCACCAGGACGGCGCCGACGCCCTGGTGGACGAGGTCCAACTTGACCTGCTCAAAAGGCCGTTCGATCAGGAAGCTGGCGAAGGTGTGGGCGATCGGACGCATCCCGGTCAGCGCCAGGCCGCCGGCCGCGCCGATCAGCAGCTGCTCGCGGATGCCGACGTTGACCACCCGGTCCGGGTGGCGCTGCTGGGCCGGGGCGAAGGCGGCCGCGGTGATGTCGGCGAGCACCACGGCCAGCCGGGGGTCCTCGTCCAGCAGGCGGCTGGTGACGTCGATGAAGCGGTCGCGCATGGTGTCCATCGGTGAAGTGCCTTTCGGTGCGTGCTGGTTGGCGCGTGCGTGCTGGTTTGGCGCTTGCGTGAGGGTTCGCGGGCTCAAGGGTTCTCGGGCTCAGGAGGTCTCGGGCTCAGGAGTCCTTGGGCTCGACCCGGGCGACCACCACGTGCGGGCGGCCCGGGTGCTCGGCGGTGTAGGCGCGGTACAGCGCCTCCTGGTCGCGGCCGTCCACCGTCGCGGTGGACCAGCCCTCGGCCGCGAACCGGGCCGCGATGCCGCCGTGCCAGCCGTGCGTGGCCGAGGAGTTGTCGATCACCACCACGTGCAGCCGCTCCAGCCCGTACGCACCGGCGAAGGCCACCGCCTCATGGTTGGAGCCCTCGTCGAACTCGGCGTCGCCGACCAGCACCCACACCGCCGGGTCGGTCAGGCCCTGCGCCCGCAGCCCGAGCGCCGTGCCGACGCCCAGCGGCAGGCCGTGCCCGAGCGAGCCGGAGGCGATCTCCACCCCG
The DNA here is from genome assembly GCF_042720685.1 of Kitasatospora sp. NPDC058492. Lineage (NCBI taxonomy): Bacteria > Bacillati > Actinomycetota > Actinomycetes > Kitasatosporales > Streptomycetaceae > Kitasatospora > Kitasatospora sp. NPDC058492. The sequence goes on along the minus strand of NZ_JBHXMU010000007.1, from coordinate 57,150 downwards.
GGGACGAGCATCCGGTCCGGGTGGTGGCCGAGCGGAGAGTCGTAGCCGCCGAAGCTCGGCAGCACCCCGGGGTCGATGAAGCCCTTGGCCGCGAGCACCGCGTAGTACGCCATCGGGCCGTGGCCCTTGGAGAGCAGGAAGCGGTCCCGGTCCTGCGCCCCGGCCCGCTCCGGGCTCACCCGCAGGACCCGGTCGTAGAGCACCCAGAGCGCGTCCAGGGTGGAGGTGGCGGCCGGGCCGTGCTTCTCGTCGCCGGTCATCAGGCCCATCAGCGCCGACAGGTCCTCGAAGCGGGTGGTTTCCGCGAGGTCCGCGGTTGCGTTCGTCGTCATGACCACGATGGTGCAACTTAAAGTCGACTTGAGGTCAAGCGGCTAGAGTGGGTGCCCATGACCGCGACCCCGGACCACGGCCGAGCACCCGGCCCGCACCGCGACGACCTGCTCACCATCGGCCAACTCGGCCACCGCAGCGGCCTCGCCGCCTCCGCCCTGCGCTACTACGAGAGCCTCGGCCTCATCCACGCCACCCGCACCGCCGGCGGCCAGCGCCGCTACCCCCGCGGCACGCTGCGCCGGATCGCCTTCGTCCGCGCCGCCCAGCGCGTCGGACTCTCCCTCGACGAGGCCCGCGTCGCCCTCGACCGGCTCCCCGAGCGCCCCGCCCCCAGCGGCGCCGAGTGGGACCGGGTCGCCGAATCCTGGCAGAGCCGCATCGACGAGCAGATCGCCGAACTCCAGCGCCTCAAGGCCAAGCTGACCGGCTGCATCGGCTGCGGCTGCCTCTCCCTCTCCCGCTGCTCCCTCTACAACGCCGCCGACCGCGCCGCCGACACCGGCCCCGGCGCCCGCTACCTGCTCACCCGCGACCCGGCCGGCGGCCCGGAACCCCTCTCCCCCGCCGCCACCGACGCCTGCGGACCCCACTGAACCGCTGAACCGCTGAAAAGCCTTTGCCGCAGCGGCGCCGGCCTGCCTACCGTGCGCCCATGCTGCCGGTGGTGGAGACGGAAGAACAGTGGGCCGCGATCGTGCGCGACGAGGCGGTGATGCGCCCCGGAGCCGAGGCGCTCTGCGCCGAACTCGGCCTCGCCGGGCTGCCGTTGGAGCGCTTCGCGGAAGGGTCCGTCCCCGTCTACGCGGTGGGCGACGCGCACGTCCTCAAGCTGTTCCCCGCCTCCGGCGCCGAGGGCGGCGTCACCGAGGAGCGCGTCCTCACCCGCCTCCAGGGCGCCCTGCCGATCCCCACTCCCGACGTACGGGCCGCCGGCGCCCACGTCAACGGCTGGCGCTACGTGCTGATGTCACGGCTGTCCGGCGAGGGCCTGGCCCCCGCCTGGCCGCGGATCCCGCAGGCCGACCGGGAGCGGATCGCCCACGACTGCGGCCGGGCCCTGGCCGCCCTGCACGCCCTCGACCCCGGACCGCTCGCCGACACCCTCGGCCCCGGCGACTGGGGCGCCTTCCTGGGCCGCCAGCGGGCCGGGGCGGTGGCCCGCCAGCGCGAACGCGGCCTGTCCGAAGCCTGGCTGGAGCAGATCCCGGACTTCCTGGCCGCCGCGCCGCTGCCCCGGGCGCCGCAACGCGCCCTGCTGCACACCGAGTTCATGCGCGAGCACCTGCTCGTCGACCCGGCCGACGGCTGGCGCCTCACCGGCCTGCTCGACTTCGAACCCGCCATGGTCGGCGACCCGGCCTACGACCTCGTCGCCGTCGGCCTGTTCACCACCCGCGCCGACCGCCGCCTGCTCGGCCGCCTCCTCGCCGGCTACGGGCGCGGCTTCGACCCGCGCCTGCTGATGGCGTACACGCTGCTCCACGTGTACAGCCACCTGCCGTGGTACCTGCGGGAGTTGAAGCCCTCCGCGCGGACGCTGGACGCCCTCGCGGAGGAGTGGTTCGGGATCGCCTAGGTCCTGTCGGAAAGCGGCCGGGGGTCGGTGCGCAGCAGGCTGTAGCGGACCACGTCACGCCACTGGCCGTCCCGGAAGCCCATGCTGCGCTGGACGCCCTCACGAACGAAGCCGCACTTCTCCAGCGCGCGCTGCTCGGCGAGGTTGGTGTCCTCGGTGTCCGCCTCCAGCCGCATCACCACGGTGTGGGCGAACAGGTAGTCCACCAGCAGTTGTTGGGCCCGCGTGCCGATGCCCCGGCCGCGCGCCTCCGGGCGGATCATGATGCCGAGGTTCCAGTACGGCGCCAAGTCCGGCCGGCCGACCTGCCGCCAGGCGACGAACCCGGCGAACTCGCCCCCCACGAGCACCGCGAGCATCGACTGCTCGGGCGCCAGCAGGCCGTTCTCCGCCCAGAGGCGCCGGGTCCGCCCGGGGTCGCGCCACCCGAACCACTGGAACGGGCCCGACGCCCTGGGGTCGTTCAGCAGTGCTTCGAGCGGGTCGAGGTCGGCTTCGCCGATCGGTCTGAGGGACACCGGTGCGTCGTTCATGCAGACCCCAACGGTCCGCGACCGGGCCCGGGTTCCCCGCGGCGCACGCCTTCAGGCGGTGATCGACCGGGCGAGCCGGAAGCCGACGTCGTCGATCCGCAGGGTGGGGTGGCTGCGGCGGCGGACGGAGGCGCGGCAGCTCCAGTGCTCGTCGAACCAGCCGCCGCCGCGCAGCACGCGGTAGCCGCCGTACACCTCGGCGTCGTACACGTCCCAGCACCACTCCCACACGTTGCCGAGCAGGTCGTACAGGCCGAAGCCGTTGGGGCGCAGGCCGCCCACCGGGTGCGGGCGCTCGTCCGAGTTGCCGCGGTGCCACGCGATCTCGTCGAGCGGCCCGTAGCGGGGGCCGTCCGTTCCGGCGCGGCAGGCGTGCTCCCACTCGGCCTCGGTGGGCAGCCGGTAGCCGTCGGCGGCGCGGTCCCAGGTGGCGGACTCGCCGTCGAGCCGGTAGGCCGGCGCCAGCCCGTCCCGCCGGGACAGGTCGTTGCAGTAGCGGACGGCGTCGTACCAGGAGACGCTGTCGGCGGGGAGCCGGTCGCCGGCCCCGGCGCCGTACTGCTCGCGGGTGACCGGACAGGCCGCCAGCTCGTAGGGGGCGAGCTCGACGGTCCAGCTCCGCTGCGTACGGCGGTCCGACAGCGTGACGCGGCCGGGCGGGACGGCGATCAGGTCGGTTCGGGTGCTCGCATCCATGGGCCGCGATCCTAGCCCGTGGGATGATCAATGTCCTTTCCGCTCTTCACACCTGACGATCAGGAGTGGCACCGCCATGAGTTCCGTCCCGCCGGACCCTTCGACTCTCCACCCGGTGGCCGGGCAGCCGCGTGTGGTGCTCCTCAAGCCGTTGGTGACGTCCCCGCTGATCGACGTCGACGACTACTCCTACTACGACGACCCGGACGACGCGACCGCGTTCGAGACGCGCAACGTGCTCTACCACTACGGCCCGGAGAGGCTGGTCATCGGGAGGTTCTGCGCGCTGGGCACGGGGGTCCGGTTCATCATGAACGGGGCGAACCACCGGATGGACGGCCCCTCGACCTTCCCGTTCCCCATCATGGGCGGAAGCTGGGCCGAGCACTTCGACCTGATCACCGGCCTCGCCGGCCGCGGGGACACGGTGGTCGGCAACGACGTCTGGATCGGCTACGGCGCCATGGTGATGCCCGGCGTGCGCATCGGCCACGGCGCGATCATCGCCTCCGGCGCCGTCGTCGTCGACGACGTCCCCGACTACGGGATCGTCGGCGGCAACCCGGCCAAGCTCATCCGCACCCGCTACGCCGAGGCGGACATCGCCCGCCTGCTCGCCCTCGCCTGGTGGGACTGGCCGACCGAGCACCTCACCCGGCACCTGCGCACCGTCATGTCCGGCACCGTCGACGACCTCGAAGCGGCCGCGCCGGGACGGTGACGCCCTGGCGCTCGCCGCCGGGCCCCCTGGCGCCCGCCACGCGCCGGCCCGAGGATGGTGTCCGTCCGTACGAAGGCCGGCGAAAGGCGACGACGATGGCGGGTACGAAGGTCAGCACGGTCGTGGAGGCTCCGGCCGAACAGGTGTGGGAGCTGCTGGGGGACTTCCACAACCTCGGCGGCTGGCACCCGGGCCTGCCGGCCAGCAGCCTCGGCAACGAGCTGACGGGCAACGCGATCGGGTCGGTCCGGGTGTTCGAGATCGACGGCGCTGCGCTGCGCGAGACGCTGCTCGCCTACGACGAGGACGCCCGCAGCTACACCTACAGCTTCCCCGAAGGGGCGTTCGAGCTGTACGGCTACCGGGCTACGCTGCGGGTCACCCCGGTCACCGCGCTCGACGCCAGCTTCGTGGAGTGGAGCGCCACGTACGACGTCGAGGCCGAGCACCGCAAGGACTCCGCCGACCGCCTCCACGGGGTGTTCACGGCCGGCCTTGCGGCCCTGCGCGAGCGGTTCGCCGGCTGACGACGGCGGGCCGTCCGGGAGTTCAGCGCCCCATCACCGCGTAGAGCGCGACCAGCGACCAGCCCAGCAGCGACAGCACCCCCACGGTCCACCCGAGGACGGCCGCCGTCTGGCCGTACTCGGGGCCGCGGGCGCGCTGGAACGCGGCCACCAGCGCGGGGATCGCGGCGACCGGCAGGAACAGGAAGGCCGCCAGCATGAGCCACGCGCCGAACCCGATCACGAACCAGATGCCCACGAACAGCAGCGGCACCGAGGCGACCGCCACCACCGCGCCCGCCGCCGCACAGGCGATCCGGAACGGGCCGAGCTCCCGGTAGCACACCGGCACGGCGGCGGCCGCAGCGCTGACCAGCGCGATCACGTGCAGGAACGAGAACGGGCCGCCCAGGCCGAACGCCACCGCCACGAGCGCCAGCGGGAGCAGACACACCGCGGCCGCCAGCCCCGCCAGCACCCTCGCACTCCCCGGCACCACGGCCACGGCTCCCCCTTGCGCCCACTTATTTGAACGCGTTCAAAGCTAGCACGCACCACGCCGGGAGGAGCGACAGGGCCGGCCCGTCGCGCGACGGCTCACCATTCGCCTCCGGAGGGCGTCCAGCCGAGACGCAGGTGGTGGAGGGAGTCGGGGAGGACGACAGGGAGGTCGAGCGGGCCCGCACTGGCGAGGTGACCGGCGACGAAGCGGTCGGCGGACGGGCCGGTGAGGTAGCGCTCGAACCAGAGCCACTGGGGGCGGCTCATGGGCTGGAACTGGAGGGAACGCCAGAGGGCGTCGAGCGCCTTGGGGAGGAGGGCATAGATCGTCGGCGGCATCAGACCGCCGGTGATCTCGGCGGTGACCAGGCGGTCCTCGTTCACGCCACACGCTCCACGGGGGCGGAGGAGGCGGCGGCGGAACCGATCTCCGACCACACGATCTTGCCGATGGGCACGCGCGGGCAGCAACCCCAGCGCTCGGACAGGAGCTTGACGAGGAGAAGGCCCCGCCCGGACTCGTCTTCGGCGGACGCAGGGCGAAGGAGCGGCGCGCGGTCACGGCGCGCGTCGTGCACCTCGATGCGCAGTCGCGAGGGGATGAGGGAGAGGGAGAGCCACAGCCGGTTGCCGATCGGAGTGCCATGCACGACGGCATTGGTGACGAGCTCGGAGACCACCAACAGACCGGAGTCCGCGAAGAGTTCACCGGCGGGGGTCGAGTCGAGGAGCCGCAAGAGCACCTGCCGGGCCTTCGCCGGCGACCGCCGACTGCGCAGCAGCCAGCAGCTGGACACGAACTCGGGGGGATTGTCAGGCGATTCGAACATGGCGAAGCCACCTTCGGGAGCGAGTGGAGAAGATCCAAGGCCGAGCTGCCGACTCGGCGGGCTTCCACGACCAGCGCAGCACCCAGCACGAGGCGCCGGAATGCGCGCCCACCGACCTGCACAGGTGTTCACAGTCAGCTAGCACTCCGTTACTCAAAGCATGATGCACGCCACATCGGAAGCGCAAGGCAAGTCGAGCAAATATGAAAACTTTCACCTTGAACGGCAAGGCGTCGCCCTTAGACTCCCCGAAGGTGGTGGCGAAGCATCACATACGCCGTGCACACTGGTTCTTGGAAGCTTTGAAGGGGTCACATAGATGGCGGTCGCAGTACCAGCCGTGCGATACCGGCGCATCGCAGCCGAGCTCAGGCGACTTCGCGAGCTCAAGAACCTGTCGGCCGAAGAGGTGGCGGCCCAGGTCGACGGCGTCAACCTGGTGAAGCTCAGCAGATACGAGAACGCCCGCGTCCAGCTCAAGCCGGATGTCGTCCGCGCGCTGCTCGACTTCTACGAGTGCGACGAGGAGCTCAAAGAGGTCCTCGTCGAGATCCTTCGAGACAAGCGGCGTCCCGGCTGGATCGCGGGCTACGAGCAGTTGAACCCGCTCTACACGGATCTGATCCGCCTCGAAGAAACCGCAGTGGGTAACAAGTCATATCAGTCTGCCTACATCCCTGGCCTGCTCCAGACGCGCCAGTACGCTCACGCCATCATCTCCAGCGGCGTCATAGAGAAGCCCAGCGTCGAAGAGCGAGTCGAAGTCCGGATCAACAGGCAGTCCGTCCTGACTCGATCCGAGAACCCGCTGAAGCTATGGGCCGTGATCCACGAGTCGGCCCTGACCATGAGCGCCGCCCCAGGCGTGATGGCTGACCAGCTGGACAAGCTGCTGCAGTTCAGCCGGCTCCCCAACATCAGGATCCAGGTCATGCCGGCCATGGCTCCGCCGCACCCCGGCATGACCGGGCCGTTCGCACTCCTGGAGTTTCGGCAACGCGATCTCGACCTGGTTCTGCTCAGCGGAATGCTCAGCAGCGACTGGGTCGAGGACCCGGACCAAGTCGATGTCTATCGAGCGGCGTTCGACGAAATCATGGCAACCGCCTTGGCCCTCGACGAGTCGCGTAGCCTCATCACACAGAAGAGAGACATGCTCAAGTGACCCACTTCCCTGTCGCCTCCGCACTCCCCGTCCAGTGGAGGAAGGCAAGCGCCAGTAACCCGAACGACGACTGCGTCGAAGTAGCCGACGGCTTCACCGGCGTCGTCCCGGTCCGCGACAGCAAGGACCCGCACGGCCCGGCCCTCAGCTTCAGCCCCGAGGCCTGGCAGTCCTTCATCGCCGCCGTCCAGGCGGGCGAGCTCCCGGCAGCTCGCTAGCCTCAACTGTCCTGGGCGGCCCCATGCCGAGCACGGGGCCGCCCCCGGATTGACGTCCACACCCGGTCCACGACACCGTTCCAAGTGCATCGACTCGCGCTCCCAGCCTTCTTCCAGCGACCTGCCAGCCTCTCATCGACTTCTCATCCGGCACCCCTAGCCTCCGCCAGATGAACGTCTCCCTGCTCGGCGGCTGGTTCCCCTGGACCATCCAGGCCGTGGCCCTCGCCCTGTTCCTGGCCGCGCTCGGCTGGCGGGACCGGGCCTGGCGGCTGAAGTGGGGCCCGGTCGCCCTCGGGACGGCGCTGCTGCTCACCGCCCTCGCCGCCGTCGGCGTGCTCACGCTCGCCGGGATCACCGATCCGATCCCGTTCGGGGTGTGGCTGTGGGGCGGGATCGCGATCGCGGCGGCCAGCGCGCTCGGGTTCGGCTGGCGGGGCGCCCGCTGGTGGCGCCGGGCGCTCGCGCCGCCGGCCGCGCTGCTCGCCCTGTTCTGCGCCGCCAACAGCGTGAACATCGCCACCGGCTACTACCCGACCCTCGACGACGCGATCGGCGAACTGAGCGGGCAGCCGCTGCCGGAGCAGATCACGCTCGCCGAACTCGGCTCCCTGCACGGGAAGACGAAGACCGGCCGCATCGTCCAGGTGGACATCCCGAGCACGGCCAGCGGCTTCACCCACCGCCAGGAGCTCGTCTACCTGCCGCCCGCGTGGTTCCGCAGCCAGAACCGGCCGAAGCTGCCGGCGCTGGAGCTGATCGGCGGCGAGTTCGCCGCGCCCGACAACTGGATCCGCTCCGGCAACGCCGTGAGGACCGCGGACGACTTCGCCGCCAAGCACAACGGTTTCGCGCCGATCCTCGTCTTCGTCGACGCGACCGGCGGCTTCCGGGTCGACACCGAGTGCGTCGACGGCCCGCACGGCAACTCCGAGAGCCACCTGCTCAAGGACGTCCCGCCGTTCGTCCAGAAGACCTTCAACGCCGCCACCGACCCGCACAAGTGGGGCGTGGCCGGCTGGTCCATGGGCGGCACCTGCGCCGTCGACCTCACCGTCGAACACCCCAACGTCTTCACCCACTTCGGCGACTTCTCCGGCGACAAGGGCCCCTCCACCGGCGACAAGGACCACACCGTCCAGGAGCTGTACGGCGGCGACGCGGCCGCCTGGGCCGCCCACGACCCGCTGACCGTCCTCGCCCACCACCCCAAGTACCAGGGCGTCTCCGGCTACTTCGGGCAGGGCGACGAGGAGCACGGCCAGATCGAGTCCGCCAGGGCCCTCAACGACGCCGCCCGGAAGGACGGCATCCGCACCACCACCGCCGTCGGCTCCGGCAAGCACACCTGGCAGACCGGCGCCGCCACCTTCGCCCAGGCCCTCCCCTGGCTCGCCCAGCAGCTCGGCGTCCCCGGCACCCACGCCTGATCCGCCACCGGTCCGGGGGCGCGCCGTGCCGGGCCGGGCCAGGCGGGCCGCCCGGCGGGAGGGCGGCGGATCCGGTCGGGGGAAAGCCTTGGCATCGGCCGTCCGCCGCGACCGGCCGCGGGCCCGCACGGGCGGGTCGGCCGGGGCTGCGGCCGACCGGCAAACCCCCGCCGGGCAGGGGGAATCCGCGACCGCGCGCCGTCCCGCCGACCGGTCGGGCGCCGAGGGCCCGCCATACCTTCCGACACGCCCGCACACACGTTCACCACCAACGCCCCCGCAGCGGCCGGGGAAGGCGGCCTACCCGCCGGTATCCCGCTTTGCTCCCGGCGGCCCGGTGGCATAAGTTTCGACCGCCGTCGACGCAGCCGACCCCGACCGCCCCTCGGAGCAGAGGAGCGCAGCGGGCCGGCGGCCGGGCGGCAGAACGTACGGGGGAAGGGAACAGCCATGCCGAGTGCCCGCATCCGCGAGGCGACCGGGCAACGGGAACGGGCGGACGGCGCCGCGCACACACGGCCCGGGACCACCGCGGGCCCGGCCCCGGGCCACTCGGCCCGCTCGGGGCGCTGACCCGGCGCCACGCCCCGACCACCACCACAGAACCACCACAGACGGCCCCGCGCACCGCCGAGGCGGCGCCCGGGGCGGACGGCAGGTCGGCCCGTCCGGCACAGGGGACCGGACGGACCGACCGCCGCACCAGCACAAAAACCAAAGGGTCAGAGGCCGAGGCTGCTGAGCGCGGTGGTCCAGTCGGTCACGATGGCGCTGCGGGCGTCGTCGAGGCCGACCGTGCCCTTGCAGACCGCGTTCTTCAGCTTGGTCTCGACGCCGTCCTTGCCGGTCGCGGTCTGGCTGCCGTAGCGGGGCTCGGGCCAGAGGTTGCGCGGGTCGCGCGGGGCGCCGCCGAGCTCCAGCGGGACGAAGTGGTCCTCCTCGTAGTCGGACAGGTTGGTGTCCGCGTAGCCGTACTGCGCGATCTGCTGCGCCTTCAGCGCGTTGGTGTAGCTGGTCGGCGGGCGGACGGTGGAGGTCCAGCCGGAGACGCAGATGGTCTGGCCGATGGTGGCCTGGGTGACGTCCGGGTTGTAGGCGCCCGGCGTGCAGGACGGGTCGGGCAGCGGCAGGTAGGCCTGCGAACAACTCGCCGCGAGCGGACGGATCTTGACGGGTGAGCCCTTCGCGGGGGCGGCCTGCGCGGTGCCGGCCGCGAGCCCGGCGGCGGCGAGGACGGCCGCCGCGGCGACGACGGTGAGACGCTGACGGAGCATCATGTGGGGAGATCTCCTAGGCCTTGCCCGGCCTCTCGCCGGACGACTGTGCCCATGACAGCACCACCCATGCGACCACCGTCAGTCCCAGGACGTGAACGGCCGGTGATCGCGCCTCCACAAACACCGCGGGCGCCCGGCGCGATCCGGGAAGCGGGCTCAGGGCGCGCCCGACAGCAGCCGCGCCAGCAGCGCGGCCGGCCCCTCCGGCAGGCTGCCGTGCACCAGTTCGGTGCGGTGCACCAGCCGCGGGGCGGCGATCGGCACGGACGCGACGCCGGGCGCCCCGGCGAGGACGGACGCCGGGAGGAGGCTGAGCCCGTGTCCGGTGGCGACCAGGGCGAGCAGCCCGTGCACGTCGGTGCCCCGGTAGCGGGTGGCGGGGCGGAAGCCGTCGACGCCGGCGGCGGCGCGCAGCCGGGCGGCGGTCGGGGTGAGGTCGGGGGCGTCGAGCCAGCGGGCGGCGGAGAGGTCGGCGAGCGCGACGCCGGTGCGGCCCGCGAGGGGGTGGCCGGCCGGGAGGGCGACGGCGACGGGCTGCTCGTCGACGGCGACGGTGGTGAGCGGGCCGACGTCGGGCAGCGGCAGCGGGTCGCTGGGGGCGGCGAGGCCGTCGATCAGGGCGAGGTCGACCTCGCCGGTGGCGACCTGGGCGGGCAGCGCGTCCTGGGCGAGGACCCGGACGACGAGGTCGGCCGCCGGGTGGGCCCGGCGCACCTCGCCGAGTGCGCGCCCCAGGGTCGCTCCGACTGCCAGCGGGGTGGCGCCGAGCACCAGCCGGGCGCTCGGGGCGCCGGCCAGGCGTGCGACGTCGGCGCGCGCCGCCTCCAGTCGGACCAGCAGGGGCGCCGCGTGCTCCAGCAGCCGCAGGCCGGCCTCGGTCGGGCCGACCGGGCGGCGGCTGAGCAGGCCGGTCCCGAGGTCGGCCTCCAGGGCGGCGATCTGCTGGGAGACCGCGGACTGGGTGTAGCCGAGTTCCCGCGCGGCCTCGGAGAAGGAGCCGAGGCGGGTGACGGTGACGAAGGTGCGCAGCTGCTGCGGATCCACGGCAGTCATCAACTCTTCTGATCGAGGGGTAAGAAATCATCGTTGGCGCTGATCTCGGGTGCGGGGTCAGGATAGTCCCATGACCTACCTCACCCCGCGGATCGCCCTGGTCGGCGACCGCTCCCCCGCCGTCCGCTCGCACGCCCGCATCCCCGGGCTGCTCGACGCCCTCGCCGAGCGCGAGCAGCTCGTCCTGGACGCCTACTGGATCCCCACCGAGGACGCCGGGGCGCCCGGCGCCCTGGACGGCTTCGACGCCGTCTGGCTGCTCCCCGGCAGCCCCTACCGCAGCGAGGCGGGCGCGCTGGCCGCCGTCCGGACCGCCCGCGAGCGCGGCATCCCCTTCCTCGGCACCTGCGCCGGGTTCCAGCACGCGGTGCTGGAGTACGCCCGCAACGTCTGCGGCCTCGGCGGGGCCGTCCACGGCGAGGAGCACCCGGAGCGGGACGAGCAGGTGATCGTGCCGCTGGCCTGCTCCCTGGTCGGCCACGAGGGGGAGGTCGCGATCACCCCCGGCACGCTCGCCGAGCGCGTCCTCGGCACCACCCGCACCCTGGAGCGCTACCACTGCGCGTACGGCCTCAACGCCGACTACCTGGACCGGCTGCGCGCGCACGGGCTGCGGTTCAGCGGCGCGGACGGCGCGGGCGAGGTGCGCGTCCTGGAACTGCCGGGCCACCCGTTCTTCCTCGCCTCGCTGTTCCAGCCGGAGCTGTCCGGCGACGGCACCCGGGCGCACGCCATGATCCGCGCGCTGGCCGGCGCCGCCGTCGCCCACGCGGCGGGCTCGCCGGCCTCGACCGACCGAACGGCCACCGACCCGACCGCCACCGACCCGGGCACCGACCCGAACGCCACCACCTTGGAGGCCACCGCATGACCGCCACCGAGATCGCCGGAGTCCGGATCCCCGACAGCCGCCTCGCCACCGAGGCCACCGAGCTGGTCCGGGACGCCACCACCGAGCTGCTGTACCACCACTCCCGCCGGGTCTACCTGTTCGGCGCCCTCCAGGGCCGCCGCCGGGGGCTCGACTTCGATCCCGAACTGCTGTACCTGGCCGCGATGTTCCACGATCTCGGCCTGGGCCCCGAGCACCACGCCTCCGGTCGGCGCTTCGAGGTGGACGGCGCCGAGGCCGCCGCCGCGTTCCTGCGCGGGCACGGGGTGGACGAGCGGCGGGTGCGCCTGGTGTGGGAGGCGATCGCCCTGCACACCACGCCCGGCATCCCGGAGTTCCTGGAGCCGGAGATCGCGCTGACCACCGCCGGGGTGGAGCTGGACGTGCTCGGCATCGGGTACGCGGACCTCGCCGCCGCCGACCGGGACGCGGTGGTCGCCGCCCATCCGCGCCCGGACTTCAAGCGCGGCATCCTGCGCGCCTTCCACGACGGCGTCGCGCCCAAGCCGGAGACCACCTTCGGCAACGTCAAGGCGGACGTCCTCGCCCACTTCGACCCGGACTTCGAGCGGACCGACTTCGTCGCCGTGATCGAGAACTCCGCCTGGCCGGAGTGACCCCGCCCGGCCCCGCGCCCGCCCAACCCCCGCCCCCACTCCCACCCCCACAGGGCACGTCACATCGGCAGCGAGCGCAACCGCACCGGCCCCTCCGGCCACCCGGCGCCCTCCGCCAGCGGCGCCCACATGGTGCGCAGCGGCATCACCGCCAGCCGCCCCTCGGGCTGCTCCACCGTCACCTCCTCCGCGACCTCGCGGAATCCGAGCCCCCGGTAGAACGAGGCCAGCGGCGGGCGGCAGAACAGCAGCGCGTGGCGGTGGCCGAGGGTGCGGGCGTGGCCGAGGGCGGCCCGGACCAAGGCCTGCGCGAGGCCGGCGCCGCGCCGGTCGGGGGCGACGGCGACGCCGCCGACGCCGACCGCCGTCAGGTCGGTGCCGCCGACGGTGAGCGGGAGCGGCAGCAGCCCGGTGTGCGCGACGAGCCGGCCGTCGGCGGCCCGGACGCCGAAGTGGATGTCCTTGGGGAGCCAGGCCAGCCCGGTGTAGGCGACGCCGTACGGGTCGTCGCCGGGGCCGAGGATCTCGTCCTGGTCGGCGCGGGTGTACTGCGGCAGCCGGACGACGGTCGGCGGCTCGGGAGAGAAACGATCATCCATCCGACCATGATCCCTTCCGGGGAAGGCGAATTCCAGGCTGTTCCCGGCCACTGCGGCCCGCTCGCCACCCCGGGCCGGACGGGGTGTGCGAGCATGCCCCCATGCGCCAGCCCACCCAGCAGCGGCCCCGACTCCGGCGCCCCACCGGCCGGTTGGACCCCACCCGTCACCAGCACCACCCGTCCACCGACCAGCCCCACGCCGCCCACCACGCCGACGCCACCCACCAGACCGACGCCGCCGACCAGTTGGACTCCGCCCTCGCCGCGGTGCCGCTGCCGGGCCCGCCGCTGCGCCTGCCCGGCCCGGTCGTCGCACTCGGGCCGACCGCCCTGGTGCTGCTGGTGCTCGTCCCGCTCGCCGCGGGCGACCCCGACATCGGGCCGACCACCTCGGCGCCGGTCAACGCGGGCCTGGTGGCGGCCGGCGGGATCGCCCTCGCCGTCCGCCGTCGGTACCCGGCGGCCGTCGCCGCCGTCACCCTGCTGGGCGGCCAACTCCCGCTCGCCGTCGCCCTCTACGGGCTGGCCACACGGCGCGGCGCCACCCGGGTGCTGGCCGTCCTGGCCGCGCTGGCCGGGGTGCGCCTGCTCGTCCCCATGGACCTCGGGGACGTCAGCAGTCTCTCCGCCCTCGCCAACCTGGCCGAGGACCCGCTGGTCTTCGGCGCCGTCCCGCTCGCGCTCGGCCTCACCGCGCACCAGCGCGCCCGCGCCGTCACCGCGCTCGCCGAACGCAACCGGCTGCTGGAAGCAGCCCGCCGGCACGCCGAGGAACGCGCCGCCGCCGCCGAACGCGCCCGGCTCGCCCGGGAGATGCACGACGTCGTCTCCAACCGCGTCTCCCTCATCACCCTGCACGCCGGCGCCTGCCAGGTCGCGGCCGCCGACGACCCGACCACCGTCCGGGAGACCCTCGGCCTGATCCGCGCCCTCGGCCTCCAGGCCCTCACCGAACTGCGCGGCCTGCTCGGCGTCCTCACCCCGGCCTCCGACCAGGGCCCCTCACTGCACGGACTGCCCGCCCTGGTCGAGGAGTCCCGCCAGGCCGGACTCGCCGTCGATCTCACCCTCACCGGCCCCGCCGAAGGACTGCCCGCCCCCGGACCGGCCGTGCAGTACGCCACCTACCGGATCGTCCAGGAAGCCCTGACCAACGCCCACAAGCACGCCCCGGCCGCCGAGGTCGCCGTCACCGTCGAGGTCCACCCGGACGGGCTGCGCCTGGACATCGTCAACTCCCCCGCCACGGCGGCCGACCCGGACGGGCCTCAACTGCCCTCCGGCGGCCACGGCCTGGACGGCATGCGCACCCGCGCCGACGACCTCGGCGGCACGCTGCAGGCCGGCCCCACCACCGAGGGCGGCTTCGCCGTCCGGGCCCGCCTGCCGCTGACCGCCGCCTGAACCTCAGGCAGCGGCGGCGCGCTTCACCAGCTCCGCCCACACCTCGTCGACCCGGGGCGCGAGCGCCTCCAGCGGCCCGCCGTTGTCGATCACCACGTCGGCGATCGCCAGCCGGTCCGCCCGCGAGGCCTGGGCGGCCATCCGGGCCCGGGCCTCCTCCTCGGCCATCCCGCGCAGCCGCACCAGCCGCTCCACCCGCACGTCGTCGGCCGCGTCGACCACCACGACCAGGTCGTACAGCGGGGCGAGGCCGTTCTCCGCGAGCAGCGGCACGTCGTGCACCACCACCGCGTCGGGCGCGGCCGCGGCCTCCAGTTCGGCGGACCGGGCGCGCACCAGCGGGTGGACGATCGCGTTCAGCGCCTGGAGCCGCGCCGGGTCGGCGAACACGATCGCGCCGAGGGCCGGGCGGTCGAGCGCGCCGTCCTCGCGCAGCACCTGCGGCCCGAACTCGGCGGCCACGGCGGCCAGACCGTCCGTCCCGGGCGCGACCACCTCGCGGGCGATCACGTCGGAGTCCACGATCACCGCGCCGTGGGCGGCGAGGAGCCGGGACACCTCGCTCTTGCCGGCGCCGATGCCACCCGTCAGTCCGATCTTCAGCATGGCGTCAGGCTACCGGCGCCCGGACCGCCGACGCCATGGACCGGCCACCCGGCCCAGGCCCCCGGCACCGTCAGCCCAGCTCCAGGCTCTCGCCCTCCCCCAGCACGGTCAGCTCCGCGCCGGTGCCCGGCCCGTCGGGCCCGAGCAGCCGGGTGGCGATCATGTGCCCGATCGGGCTGAGCGTCGCCTCGTGCACCGGCACCGCCACGCGCGGGGCCGCCTCCCGGACGTAGTCGACGACCTCGCCGGCCTTGCTCCACGGCGCCGCGAGCGGCAGCAGCAGGGTGTCCACCGGGTGCGGCGGCACGGTGAAGGCGTCGCCGGGGTGGAACAGCCGGCCGTCGAAGAGGAAGCCGATGTTCTTCACTTGCGGAATGTCCCGGTGGATGACCGCGTGCCACTCGCCGTGCACGCTCACCCCGACCCCGCCGACCTCGAAAGCGTCGCCCTCGCCGACCACGGTGACGCGCTGCGCCACGCCGTCCAGCTGGGCGGCCACCGCGCTGTTGGTCCACACCCGCAGGGCCGGGTCGGCCCCCAGGGCGGCGCGCAGCCGGGCCTCCTCGAAGTGGTCCATGTGCTCGTGGGTGATCAGGACGGCGTCGGCCCCGGTCAGCGCGGCGGGGTCGGTGAACGCCCCGGGGTCGACGACGACGGTCGTCCCGTCGTGCTCCAGGCGTACGCAGGCGTGTCCGAACTTGGTGATCCTCATGCGGCCGACCATACAGCAGGACTGTACAGTTTTGCTGTGGAGATTCCCGGTAGGCTTCTCCCATGAACAGTCCGGCTCCCGAAACCCTCGAACTCGCCGCCGAGCTGCGCGCCGCCATCGGCGACCTGGTCCGCTCCCTGCGCCCGGGCGACGAGCTGCCGCAGAACCAGGCCGGCGTCCTCGGCGTCCTCGTCCGCGACGAACGCGCCTGCACCGTCGCCGAACTCGCCGAGCACCAGCGCGTCCGCCACCAGTCGATGGCCCGCACCGTCGCCCTGCTGACCGAGGCCGGGCTCGTCGCCCAGCAGCCCCACCCCACCGACGGCCGGAAACTGCTGGTCACCGCGACCGGAGCGGGCCGCGCCGCCCTGCTGGAGCAGCGCGCCCGCCGGGAGGAGCGGATCGCCACCGCCATCGAGGCCCGTCTCACCCCCGAGGAGCGGTTGGCCCTGAGGGCGGGCGTCGACCTACTGCGCCGACTGCGCTGAACCCACCAGGTCCCTGGCCTCCGGCCGCGGGGCCGGGACGGCCGTCGCGCCGAGGGCCGCCTCGCCGACGGCCGCCTCGCCCACGGCCGCCTCGCCGACGGTCGGCAGTTCGACGTGCTCGCTCAGCCCGAAGCGCCGGTGCAGGCGCCGCAGCGGGGCAGGCGCCCACCAGTTGAACTCGCCGAACAGGCTCATCGCGGCGGGCACCAGCAGGCAGCGCACCAGGGTGGCGTCCACCGCGACGGCGACGGCCAGCGCGATGCCCATCTGCTTGACCATGAGCATGTCCCCGAGGGCGAACCCGGCGAACACGATCACCATCAGCAGCGCCGCCGAGGTGATGATCCGGCCACTTCGCTGGACCCCGAGCTCCACCGCCCGGGTGCAGCTGTGGCCCTTGTCCCGCAGTTCCTTGATCCGGGCGAGCAGGAACACCTCGTAGTCCATGGACAGCCCGAACGCGAAGGCGAAGACCAGCACCGGTATGAAGGTCTCCAGCCCGCCGGTGGGGCTGAAGCCGAGCAGCCCGCTGAAGTAGCCGTCCTGGAACACCAGGGTGAGCGCGCCGAGCGAGGCGCCCAGCGACAGCAGGTTCATCAGCAGCGCCTTGACCGGCATGACCACCGAGCCGGTCATCAGGAAGAGCAGCACCAGCGTGCCGACCGCGACCAGTCCGAGCGCCCAGGGGCCCCGCGACATCAGCTCGTCCTTGAAGTCGACGACCGAGGCCGCGCCGCCGGTGACGTAGGTCTTCAGCCCGCCGCGGTCGTCCCGCAGTTCCTGGACGACCTGCTTGGCCTGGTGGCCCTGCGGGTCGCCGTGGACGAGCACGTCGACGGTGGACACCGAGTCGCTCACCGGATTCACCGCCCGCACCCCGGCGACCCCGGGCAGCTTGGCGACGACGTCGTCCGCGTACGCCTGGGCGACGGGCGCGCCGCCCTCGACGACGACGGTGATCGGCGCGGCCGCGGCCTGCGGGAAGCGCTGGTCGACGGCGTCGGCGACCTGCCGCCCGGCCGAGGAGGCGGGCAGCACGGCGGCGCCGGAGTTGCGCATGTCGGCGTGCAGGAAGGGTGCGCCGGCGGCCATCAGCAGGGCGACGCAGGCGAGCGCGACCGGCACCGCCCGCTTGCCGACCCGGCGGACGGTCCGGCTGAAGAAGCCCTCGTCGGGGACGGGCGCGGCGGGCGCCTTGATCCGGGAGCCGGCGAAGCCGAGCAGCGCGGGGATCAGGGTCAGCGCGGCGGCGACCGCGATCACGACCACGCTCACCCCCGCGGCGGCGACCGCGCCGAGCACCGGGCTGGTGAAGACGAACAGGCCGGAGAGCGCGACGGCGACGGTGAGGCCGGAGAAGGCGACGGTGCGCCCGGCGGTCGCGGCGGTGCGTTCGACGGCGGCGGCGATGCCCGCGCCGTGCCCGCGTTCCTCCCGGAAGCGGTTCACCATGAGCAGCGCGTAGTCGATCGAGAGTCCGAGCCCGAGCACGGTGGCGATCGGCAGCACGCTGGTGTCGATGTCCATGATCCGGCTGAAACCGAACATGGCCAGCAGCGCGCCGCCCACCGAGGCGACCGCGCCGATCACCGGCAGGCTGGCCGCGGCGAGGCCGCCGAAGACCAGCACCATGACGACCAGGGTGAGCGGCAGCGTCACCATCTCGCCGAAGCGGGTGTCCTGTTCGGTCTGCTTCTTGACCTCGTCCTGGAGCACCAGGTCCCCGCCGACGGTGACGTGGGCGCCGGCCTCGCCGTTCAGGGCGGCGAGGCGCTGGGTGACGGCGTCGGTCTGGGCGGAGGTGCTGGTGTCGGCCATCCGTACGGTGACCAGGCTCGCGGTGCCGTCGGCGGAGCGCAGTGCGGCGGGTGCCGGGCCGGTGCCGTAGGCGTCGAGCGCGGAGGAGACGCCGGGGAGGGCGGCGAGGTCGGCGGTGGCCTTGGTGACGGCGGCCCGTACGGCCGGGTCGTCGACCGGTTTCCCGTCCACGACGGCGGTGACGGTGCCGCGGGCCGGGTCGGTCGCGGCGACCACCGCGCTGCCCCGGTCGGCTTCGGCGGTGGCGGAGGAGGCGCCGGCCACCGTTCCTTCGAAGACCCGGCCGCCGATCAGCACGCCCACGACCAGGACGACGGCCCAGAGGCCGAGCACCCAGCGGCGGTGGCGGAAGCAGAACCGGCCGAGGGCGGCGAGCCGCCCGGGGACCGCGGGGTCGCCGGCAGCGGTGGGAGCGTTGCGCATGAAGGAGGCCTTTCGGGCAGCTCCCCTCAATGTAGGTGCAACCCGGTGTTCGACCTATAGACGGACAATGAGCCACATCTCACATAATTCCTTCACATAAACCACAAATAAGTGAAGGCGAAAAACGAAAGAACGTGAAGCAAAAGGCCCCGGCCAAAGGCGGAAAACGAAATGGGCCCCACCCGGATTTCTCCGGGTGGGGCCCACCGTTCAGCTATGCGCCAGGTACTGGCAGCGGGTCAGAGCTTCAGCTCTGGCCACCCGCCAGCTTCTCGCGCAGGGCCGCCAGGGCCTCGTCCGAGGCGAGAGCGCCGGAGCCCTCGTCGCTGCTGGACGAGTAGGAGCCACCGGCAGCGGCGGCGACAGCGTCGCCACCCTCGGCAGCGGCCTCGGCGTCGGCCTCACGGCTCTTGATGACCTGGGCCTGGTGCTGCTCGAAGCGGGACTGCGCCTCGGCGTACTGGCGCTCCCACTCCTCACGCTGCTTCTCGAAGCCGGCCAGCCAGTCGTTCGCCTCGGGGTCGAAGCCCTCCGGGTAGATGTAGTTGCCCTGGTCGTCGTACGAGGCAGCCATGCCGTACAGGGTCGGGTCGAACTCGACCTCGGCCGGGTTGGCACCCAGCGCCTCGTTGGCCTGCTTGAGCGACAGGCTGATGCGACGACGCTCGAGGTCGATGTCGATGACCTTGACGAAGATCTCGTCGCCGACCTGGACGACCTGCTCCGGGATCTCCACGTGGCGCTCGGCCAGCTCGGAGATGTGGACCAGACCCTCGATGCCCTCGTCCACGCGGACGAACGCACCGAACGGAACCAGCTTGGTGACCTTACCCGGAACGACCTGGCCGATCTGGTGGGTACGGGCGAACTGCTGCCACGGGTCCTCCTGGGTCGCCTTCAGCGACAGGGAGACGCGCTCGCGGTCCATGTCAACGTCGAGAACCTCGACGGTGACCTCCTGGCCGACCTCGACAACCTCGGACGGGTGGTCGATGTGCTTCCAGGACAGCTCGGAGACGTGCACCAGGCCGTCGACGCCACCCAGGTCCACGAAGGCACCGAAGTTGACGATCGAGGAGACGACGCCGGAGCGCACCTGGCCCTTCTGGAGGGTGGTGAGGAAGGTCTGGCGGACCTCGCTCTGGGTCTGCTCCAGCCAGGCACGGCGGGACAGGACCACGTTGTTGCGGTTCTTGTCCAGCTCGATGATCTTGGCCTCGAGCTCCTTGCCCACGTAGGGCTGGAGGTCGCGGACGCGGCGCATCTCGACGAGCGAGGCCGGCAGGAAGCCACGGAGGCCGATGTCGAGGATGAGACCACCCTTGACAACCTCGATGACGGTACCGGTGACGATGCCGTCCTCTTCCTTGATCTTCTCGATCGTGCCCCAGGCACGCTCGTACTGAGCGCGCTTCTTGGACAGGATGAGACGACCCTCCTTGTCCTCCTTCTGGAGAACCAGGGCCTCGATGTTGTCACCGACGGCGACGACCTCGTGCGGGTCGACGTCGTGCTTGATCGAGAGCTCGCGGGACGGGATGACGCCCTCGGTCTTGTAACCGATGTCGAGGAGGACCTCGTCACGGTCGACCTTCACGATGACGCCCTCGACGATGTCGCCATCGTTGAAGTACTTGATGGTCTCGTCGATGGCGGCGAGGAACGCCTCGGCGTCGCCGATGTCGTTGACCGCGACCTGCGGGGTGGTGCTGAGGGAGGAGTCGGTGGGGCTCGTCATTAGGAAAAGGGCTCCGGTACGGACATGAAAGTCGTAGGTAATGCCACGCGGAGGGCCCGTATCGCTCCCACCGAAAGCCGGACAGCCAAGAACACGGCGCACCGGCATTCCCGCACAGCGAGAAATCCGGCGTCCGTCTTGCGACCGTGGGGTCTTCGACAGATGCGAGCGCGACCTGCTCCGTCTGAGGCGCGCAGGCCCGCAGCGCAACTTGTAGCATACGGGGACGGCCAGGCACGGTCAACGCCAAGAGCGGCAAGACGGTGGAGCCCGGTATGGATCAGGCCATATCCTCCGATTGCGCACCTTGCGGTGGCGCCCGAAGGGGGCCCTTCCCCGGATGCCACCGCCAGGATCGGGTCCTTGACGGGCCCGGTCTCGGCAGCGGCGCTTCCGCACTCCACACCCTACGCGATGGGCATTATCGCCGTGGCCACCACCCCCCAGTCCGACCTGCATGATCTTGACGGCGACGGCGACGACGCGGTACGGCGCGCGGCCGGCACCGGGGAGAGCAGCCGGGCCAGCCGGCACTGGTGGGACCGCAACGCCGACGAGTACCAGGACGAGCACGGGGAGTTCCTCGGCGACGACCGCTTCACCTGGTGCCCCGAAGGCCTCGACGAGGCCGACGCCCACCTGCTCGGCGAGGTCGCGGACAAGGACGTGCTGGAGATCGGCGCCGGCGCCGCCCAGTGCTCGCGCTGGCTGGCCGGCCGCGGCGCCCGCCCCGTCGCCCTGGACATCTCCCACCGCCAACTCCAGCACTCCCGCCGGATCGACCTCGGCCGCGGCGCCACCCCCGTCGCCGTCGTCCAGGCCGACGCCGCCGTCCTGCCCTTCGCCGACGCCTCCTTCGACCTCGCCTGCTCCGCCTACGGCGCCGTCCCGTTCAGCGCCGACACCTCCGCCCTGATGCGCGAGGTGCACCGGGTGCTGCGCCCCGGCGGCCGCTGGGTGTTCTCCGTCACCCACCCGATCCGCTGGGCCTTCCCCGACGAGCCCGGCGTCGAGGGCCTCACCGCCGCCTCCTCCTACTTCGACCGCACCCCCTACGTCGAGGAGGACGAGCAGGGGCGCGCCAGCTACGTCGAACACCACCGCACCATCGGCGACCGGGTCCGCGAACTCGTCGGCGCCGGCTTCCGGTTGACCGACCTGGTCGAGCCCGAGTGGCCGGCCGGCCTGGAGCAGGAGTGGGGCGGCTGGTCCCCGCTGCGCGGGCGGCTGATCCCCGGCACCGCGATCTTCGTCGCCGAACGGGGCTGACGCCTTGCCGAACCCCGGCTCGCTTAACCCCGCCCCGCTTAACCCCGGCTCGCTGAACCCCGCCTGGCGCGAACTGCCCGTCCGCAGCGCCCTGCCCGCCCTGCACGACGCGCTGGACGGGCCCGGCACCGCCGTCCTCGCCGCCCCGCCCGGCACCGGCAAGACGACCCTGGTGCCGCTCGCGCTCGCCGGGCTGCTCGATCCCGGGCGTCCGACGCTCCGCGTGCTGGTCGCCGAACCGCGCCGGCTCGCCGTCCGGGCCGCCGCCCGGCGGATGGCCTGGCTGCTCGGCGAGGCGGTCGGCGGGCGGGTCGGCTACACCGTGCGCGGCGACCGTCGCGTCGGCCCGGAGACGGTGGTCGAGGTGGTCACCACCGGGGTACTGCTGCAACGGCTCCAGCGCGACCAGGAGTTGCCCGGCGTCGACGTGGTCGTCCTCGACGAGTGCCACGAACGGCACCTGGACGCCGACACCGCGCTCGCGTTCCTCCTCGACGTCCGGGCGGCACTGCGGCCCGAACTGCGGCTGGTCTGCGCCTCGGCCACCTCCGACACCGAGGCCTGGGCCGAACTCCTCGGCGGCGCGCCGGTGGTGGAGGCGCACGGGGTCTCCCACCCGGTCGAGACGGTGTGGGCGCCGCCGCCGCGCGCCGTCCGGCCCGCCCACGGCACCCGGGTCGACCCGGCGCTGCTCGACCACGTCGCCGCCACCGTCCGGCGGGCCCTCGCCGAACAGGAGGGCGACGTGCTCTGCTTCCTGCCCGGCGTCGGCGAGATCAGCCGTGTCGCCGGGCAGCTGTCCACCGTGGCGGCGGACGTCCTGCAACTCCACGGCCGCGCCCCGCAGGCCGTCCAGGACGCCGCCCTCACCCCCTCGGACGGCCGCCGCGTCGTGCTCGCCACCGCCGTCGCCGAGTCCTCGCTCACCGTGCCCGGCGTCCGCGTCGTCGTCGACGCCGGGCTCGCCCGCGAACCGCGCACCGACCACGCCCGGGGCCTCGCCGGCCTGGTCACCGTCCGCGCCTCCCTCGCCGCCGCCCGCCAGCGCGCCGGCCGGGCGGGCCGCGAGGCCCCCGGCACCGTGTACCGCTGCTGGAACGAGGCCGAGGACGCCCTCGCCGCCCGCTTCCCCACCCCCGAGATCGCCCTCGCCGACCTCACCACGTTCGCTCTCCAGGCCGCCTGCTGGGGCGACCCGGACGCCACCGGCCTCGCCCTGCCCGACGCCCCGCCCGCCGGGGCGATGGCCGCCGCCCGGCAGACCCTCCAGGCCCTCGGCGCCGTCGACACCGACGGCCGGGCCACCCCGCGCGGCGTCCGCCTCGCCCGCACCGGGCTGCACCCCCGGCTGGGCCGCGCGCTCGTCGACGGCGCCCCTGCCGTCGGCGCCCGTCGAGCGGCCGAGGTGGTCGCCCTGCTCTCCGAGGAACCGCCGCGCGCCCTCGGCGACGACCTCGGCGCGGTCTGGCGGGCGGTCCGCTCCTCCAGCGACCCGTACGCCGGCCGCTGGCGCGAGGAAGTCCGCCGCCTCCTGCGCGCCGCCGGCTCCGAGGCCGCCACCCAACTGCCCGACACCACCGCCGCCGGCCTCGTCGTCGCCCTCGCCTTCCCCGAACGCATCGCCCGCGCCCGGGTAGAGCGCCCCGCCCCCGGCGAGCGCAGCCCGTACCTGATGGCCTCCGGGACGGCGGCCGAACTCGCGCCCGGCACCGCGCTCGGCGCACTGCCGTGGCTCGCCATCGCAGTCGCCGACCGCCCGGCCGGCTCCCCGTCCGCCCGCATCCTGCACGCTGCGGCACTGGACGAGGACACCGCCCGGCTTGCCGGTGCCTCGCTGCTCGAATCCCGCGAGGAAGTCCACTGGGACACCCGCCGCGACGAGGTCGTCTCCCGCCGGGTCGAGTCGCTGGGCGCGATCGAACTCGCCGAGAAGCCGCTCAGCCGCCCCGACCGGGCCCTGGTCCGCACCGCCATCCTCGAAGGCCTGGCCCGCGAGGGCGTTTCCGCCCTCCTCACCTGGCCCTCCCCCGGCCTGCGCGAACGCCTCGCCTTCCTGCACGCGGCCATCGGCGCTCCCTGGCCGGACGTCTCGGACGCCGCGCTGCTGGAACGCGCCGACGAGTGGCTGGAGCCCGAACTGTCCCGCGCCCGCCGCCGCGCCGACCTCGCCCGCATCAACACCACGGCGGCGTTGCAGCGTCTGCTCCCCTGGGCCACCGGCGAGGCGGGCCGCCTGGACGAGCTGGCCCCCGAGCGCATCACCGTGCCGTCCGGCTCGAAGATACGAGTCGACTACAGCACCGAACGCCCTTTTCTCGCAGTCAAGTTGCAAGAACTCTTCGGCTGGACGGCGGCCCCCGCCCTGGCCGCCGGCCGCGTCCCCCTCACCATCCACCTGCTGTCTCCCGCCGGGCGCCCCGCCGCCGTCACCGGTGATCTGGAGAGCTTCTGGCACAACGGCTACCGCGCCGTCCGCGCAGAGCTGAGAGGCCGCTACCCCCGCCACCCCTGGCCCGAGGACCCGTCGACGGCGGAGCCCACCCGCCGCCTCAACCCGCGGAACTGACACTCCTCCTCGACGGGGGGGTTCCCTCGCTCGTGCTGCCGTCAGGAGATCGAGAAGCCCATCTGGCTCACCACCGGCGTCATCGGCACGTAGAGCACCTGCGCGTAGCAGGTCGTCGAGTGGGCCGTCGATCCAGCCGGGCAGCCGACCGCCGACCTTCCGGCCACGATCACGCCGCGAGCCTCCATGTCGCCGTTCGCGCCGGACGGGTTGGCGAGTGCGGGGCCGCCGCTGTCACCCTTCGCGCCGATCGCCCGTCGGTCACCACCCTTCGACTCCGCGACGTCCACCGGCTTGATCTTCGTCCCCTCGTCGTTCGTCGTCTCGACATCGACCTTCTTGACCTCCACGTCGCACTTCCACCCCGACTGGGCGCCGCTGAGGCAGACGAGGTCCCCCACGTTGTTGCGTCCGACCCCGTACGTGCGTCGCGACGAACCGCCGCTGTCCGACCAGGCACCGTCGTAGAACCGGCCGGCGCCGTTGCCGTTGATCCCGATCATGCCGACGTCCAAACCGTCGCCGATCGCGTACAGGTCGCCGATGTAGCCGCTGGTGCCGTTGTAGTACCGGCCGCTGCCGCAGTGTGCGGCGGTCAGCAGCACCTTCGTCCCGTCCTTCCAACCGCTGAACGCGGTCGAGCAGAACGAGGCCTTGCCCGTGTTGACTTCGGCGCCCGCGTAGTACGGCGCGCTGTCGGAGTGCCGGCTGCCGGACAGCGCTGCCGGGATGCCCTCGACGGTGGCCGTCACCGGCATCCCGGCGATCTCGGCGGCCATCCGGGAGTACGCCTGCTCGGTCGTGGCACCGCCGGTCGGCCGGGTCGCCTTCGTCGGCACGTACGTGATCGCGATGGCGGCGCCGTCCTCCTGCGGGCCGATCGACGTCCACGCCTCGGGCGCCACAGCGGCGGTGAACCGGTCGATCGCGGCGCGCATCTCCGCACGGGAGTAAGGGCTTTGGTGAACGTCGACGGTGTAGCCGGGGCCGGCGTTCGCGTCGAGCAGCGCCCGGACCTCGGCCGGGGCCCCGCCCTTCCAGTAGATGTCGGCGCGCTGGTTCGACGCGTCGATCACGGTCCCGGCGTAGCCGTCCGCCGCCCGGTCGCCGGACTCCACCCAGTCCTGCACCGGGTCCGTCATGCGGTGGAGCTTCTGCTGGGCCTGCGGGTCGCGGAGCACCGGCAGGCTGACCGACGGGACCGGCCCGTCCTGCCCGTCCGGCGCGGCATCGGCGGCGACGAGGGCGGAGGCGGTCACGGCGGACAGGGCCAGGGACAGCAGGAGACGGGAGCGGCGCATACGCGGTCCTTCGACGAGGCTGGCGGGCCAGCACCCAGCGTAGGGACCGATCCGCGTTTCGCCTGGCCAGAAGGCGCGTTCCGGGCTTCGGTGGGCGCACGCGGAAGGCGACGCGCCCCCGTCAGCGGATCACTACTCCGGGAAGTCACCGGCCTGAACGGAGGAGAGGAAAGACGTCCAAGCCGAGGCCGGGAAGACGAGCACCGGCCCGTGCGGGTCCTTGGAGTCACGCACCGGGACGCCGCCCGGAAGGGATCCGAGGGCCACCTCGATGCACTCGCCCGCGTCGCCCGCGCTGTAGCTGCTCTTGCGCCACGCAAGAGCCACCTCGATGCACTGTCCGCCGTTGCTGCTGTAGCTGCTCTTCCGCCAGGTCAACACGACCAGCTCCTCAAAGGGGCTTACTCCTGGAAGTCGCCCTCACGGACGGCCATCACGAAGGCTTCCCAGGCGGCGACCGGGAAAACGAGGGCCGGGCCCTGCGGGTCCTTGGAGTCACGCACGGGGACGAGGCCGGGGAATCCGGGGGCCACCTCGATGCAGTCTCCGCCGTTGGGAGCGCTGTAGCTGCTCTTCCGCCAGACGGCTCTGGCGAGCTCGTTTCGCGTCATCCTTGTACCCTTCCAGCGCATCACGGATCAGCGCAAGCGAGTTACTCCCTGGGAGTACCTCACTGCGAAGCCGATCATAGACGCGCCGGTGTGCAGCGACGACTTCCGGATCATTGCTCGGATGCCCTCGATCCAAGCTCTCCGAGTAGACGTAGTTCTGCCCGTCGGGCATCTCCAGTAGAACCATCGACGTGGGGATGACGGTCCTACGGTCCGCGAACGGCGCGATCTCAATGATCACGTTCGACAGCTCTGAGATGGCCAGCAGGTGTTCCATCTGCCGATACATCACCTCGGGCCCGCCGATGACCGTCCGAATCGTACTTTCGTCAAGAACAGCCAGAAGTAAGGGGCCGTCCTGCACGGGGAACCGCTGCTGCCGAGCCAATCGTGCAGTCGTTCGCTCCTCAATCAGCGCTGTCGAACCACCAGCCGCAAACAGCGCCTGCGCATACTCCCGACACTGCAGCAAGCCATGCATGTATCCGCACTGGTAGACACGGGCACCGAGCGCCTCGGACTCCATGTCTGCATGGGTCTGAAACCAGTCCGGATGTTCAATCCCGGCGTTCCAGTCCACCCTCCCCCAGAGCCGCCTCAACGCACCGC
This sequence comes from Kitasatospora sp. NPDC058492, assembly GCF_042720685.1. Taxonomy (NCBI): domain Bacteria; kingdom Bacillati; phylum Actinomycetota; class Actinomycetes; order Kitasatosporales; family Streptomycetaceae; genus Kitasatospora; species Kitasatospora sp. NPDC058492. Next base: position 30,653 of record NZ_JBHXMU010000007.1, on the reverse strand, counting down.
CCGTGTTGAGCAGTTCGTCGGCCTTCTCCACCATTTCCGGCGGCATGCGGCGCTGACCGGTCTCGTACCGGGTGATGTTCGTCCGGCTGCAGTGCAGCAGCTTGCCCAGCTCTTCCTGGGTGTAGCTGGCCAGCTCCCGGTAGAACCGCAGCTCCTCGCCGAACAGCTCGGCCGAACTGACCGTCAACTCCCGCTTGAACCGCCGATGTGCCACAGCCGTCCCCCTCACGCACCACGTGCCCCTGGCACCCGATTTCGGCCATCACCGTACCTCTGGAACCTCGATGATTGACACCAGAGCGCAATCATTCGCATGCACAGCGTGATTGCGCACTACCCTCGCGCTCCCCCATCCGCCCCCCGAGGTGCCCCGCCATGCTCAAAATCCGTACCGCCCACCGCCCCCGCCCGTTCGCGGCCCGCCTGGACTCCCGCACCGAATCCACCCCCATCGCCCGACAGTTGCTCCGCGCCTACCTCGCCGCCCTCCCCACCGGCGACCGCTACCGCGACACCGCCGAACTCCTCCTCGGCGAACTCTTCGCCAACGCCGTCCAACACACCGCCGACGCCCCCACCGACCGCCTCATCGAAATCCGCTTCGCCCTCACCGGCGACCACCGCCTGCGCCTCGAAGTCCACGACTCCGGCACCGGCCACCCCTCCCTCCACACCCCCACACCCGAGGACGAACACGGACGCGGCGTGCTCCTCGTCAACGAGCTGGCCGAGAAGTGGGGTTGCTGCCCCCGCGCCGGCGGGGTCGGCAAATTCGTCTGGGCGCTGATCGCCCCCGCACCCACGCCCGCCACCCTCCTCACCGTCTGAACAGGTGCCCACCATGCGACTCCCCCTCACCGCCCGCCACCTGTTCGACACCGGCTCCACCCCCGCCGACACCTACGCCACCCTCGCCCGCCACACCCGCGAACCCCTCCGATCCGCCCGCGCCATCTGCACCGCCCTCGGCATCCCCGCCGCCGAAACCCAACGCCGCCTCAACGACTGCTACGACGCCCTCCTCGCCACACCCCGCCCCGGCACCGAGAACGACACCGGCGAACTCCTCGAAGCCCTCGGCGTCTTCGACATCCCCAAAACCCCCGACAACCGCGACCTCGCCATCATCGAACTCCTCACCACCGCCATCGACGCCCACGGCAACATCCGCGCCGGCCACCAACACGGCCTCACCCGCTGGTTCACCACCGGCAACCTCACCACCGCCTACCTCTCCCTCACCACCACCCACCCCCACCCCACCACCGGCAACCCCACCCACTACTGGACCACCCTCACCACCGCCGGCGAACTCCTCACCACCACCCCCACCCCCGACCCCCACCTCAAACCCGCCCTCACCCACTGCCGAAACCGCGCCCAAGCCCAAGCCCAAGCCACCCACACAACCCACCCATGAACACAGGAAGTCGACCCACCCGACTTCCTGCGCGCACCAGAAACGCGACCCCCGCCCGCACGCGGCGCGTTAGACGCAATGCCGCTGACTTTGCGCTCTTCCACGGTTCTCCGGCCGCAGCATCGCCGCAGGTCGGCGGCTCGCAATCACTGTCAAGTCACTGACATTGCCCCTGGAGGAAGCGGTCCCCCATGGTGGTGAGGCTTGGACTCTCACCGCTGGGCATGATCCGTCCATGAAGCACGGACTCCTTGCGTGGGCACAGTCATTGGCTGAGAAGGAGCTCGCCGAGCCGCTCCGGCGCCGATGGCAGCACTCGCTCGGTGTTGCTCAGCGCGCTGCTGGCCTCGCACACGTACTCGGAGGCGATGCCGAGCTTCTGGTCTCGGCGGCGGTCCTGCATGACGTCGGGTACGCGCCGCGGCTCGCAGCCACCCGGTTTCACCCGTTGGACGGTGCCAGGTTCCTTCGTGACGTTCATGACGCGGACGACCGGCTGACGCGGTTGGTGGCGAACCACTCGTTCGCGTTGCTGGAGGCGGAGGAGCGCGGGCTCCGTGACGTGTTGGAGGCGGAGTTCCCGCTGCTGGAGGACCAGCGCCTGGTGGACGCGCTGGTGTACTGCGACATGACGACGACGCCCGACGGGGTGCGGACGACCGTCGAGGAGCGGGTGGCGGAGATCGTCGGCCGCTACGGGGCGGACAGTGTGGTGGGGCGGTTCACCCGTCGGGCGGTGCCGGAGGTCTTCGCGGCGGTGGCGCGAGTGGAGGCGGCGCTGGCTGCTCAGCCGAGGTAGGGGTAGGTGCCGGCGAGGTAGTCGCCGATCTGCTGGCGCATGCTGGGGTGGATGTCGTACTGGTCGAGGTCGGCGGGCTGGATCCAGCGGACGCCGTCGGCCTCGTCGTTGATCGTGGGCTCACCGCCCACGGGGCGGCCGATGTAGGCGTTCTCGTACTGCTGGCGGATCTCGCCGTCGGTGTAGGCGACGATGTGGTGGGGGTTGGTGTAGACGCCCAGGAAGCCGGTCACCTCGGCGATGACGCCGGTCTCCTCCAGGCATTCGCGAACCGCGCACTGGGCGGCGGTCTCCCCGATGTCCTGCGCTCCGCCGGGCAGGGCCCACTGGCCGGTGTCGCGGCGGCGCTGCAACAGGATGGCACCACTGTCGTCGACCACGAGCAGGTTGCTGGCGGGGATGAGGGTGTTGGCCTTGGGGGCGTCGGGGTCGTTGAGGTACTCAGTCCTGCCCATGCGGGGTGTTCCCCTCCGGTTCGGGTGTCCAGGGCTTTGCGCTGCCCCAGACGGCTTCGAAGCTCTGAGCGTAGTTGTCGAACCAGCCCGTGGAGTCGACCCTCTTGAGGTGGAGCAGGGGGTTGGCGCTCGCGGGCTGGCCCCACACGTGCGGGTTGAGCAGGAGATCGCCGTCGTAGCGGAACAGCGAGTTGTAGAGCGTGGTGTCGTGGAGGCGCACTTCACAGCCGGCCTTGGCAGGCAGACTCCGGTAGTAGGTGAGCGAGGCGCGGATCTTCGCAGCGAGGGTGTCGCCGATACCCTCCTCTCGGCCCCGGACAGCGGCGGCCTTGCCCATTGGGTCTCCGAAGCAGAGGCGCACGCGAACACCGGCCGCGGCCCGCTCCGCGAGCATCCCGGCGACGTGAGGGTTGGTCTGGGCGAAGAACGTCCCGGAGAACACGAGTACGTCGATCTGCGTCTTGGCCTCCTGCAGCAGGGACAGCCACATCTCCCTGGGTGCGCTCGCCCGGTTGGCATAGGTGCCGACCAACTCGATGCCGACCGTCGGCGGTCGACCTGTCCGGGCCCGGGGCACGGGCCAGAGCAAGGTCTCCTCGACTCTCAAGTGCTGGGCGGCCGCGAAGCGGTGTCGCGGGTGCGGCACGCGCCCGCTGAGCCAACGGCCCACAGTCTTGGGGTCCACCTCGCACGCGGCGGCAAGCGACTCGGGGGAGACACCGCGCCGGGCGAGTACGGAGCGAAGTCGCTCGTTCACGGAGCCCATACAAGCCGAGGCGGGCGTGGGCTCGCAACGTCCAGGCAGCCCTTGAGGCTGCGGGAGCTGAGCGGCTGGGCGAGCTGCGCCGACGCGGCAGGGCTCTGCCGGGCGTCCGGGCAGCCCTCGCAGCGGCAGCAGACCAGCCCGACTGGGTTTCCTCGGTGCTGACCGGCAACGTTGCGGCCAACGCGCGAGTGAAGCTCACGGCCTTCGATCTCGACGAGTTGCTGGATATGACCGTCGGGGCCTATGGGGCCGATGCGGTCCGGCGTCCGGAGCTGGTTGCCGTCGCCCGTGAACGCGTTCATCGACACCGTGGCCTGCCCGTCGATGTGCCGGTCGTCCTGGTGGGGGACACCCCGCGCGATGTGGAGGCGGCGCTCGCCTCGAACGCCGAGATCATCGCGGTGGCCACGGGAGTCGACAGCCAGGCCGACCTCGTTGCCGCCGGCGCGAGCACCGTGCTGCCGGACCTGTCGGACACCTCAGGTCTTCTGGGACTCCTGCGGTCGTTCGCATCGCACTGAGAACGTCCCGGGACGTCCAAAAAACGTCCCGGGACGCGGTGCCGCAGTCCCAACAGTCTCCGCCACCATCACGTCACCAGCCACGCAGGACGTCGCCGCGCGGAAGGCTGCACGACCCCCCGCAGCGAGCCCCGCTGCGATCCGCAACCAGCACGAGGAGAGCCAGCATGGAGAACACCAGCACCTTCGACCCGGAGCAGGACGACGAGGTCGTGATCCTGGGCGACGCGGCCGCTCTGACGAACGGCAGCAGCAGCAACAGCGTCGAGGGCAAGCGTTCGCCCTACGACGCGGCCTGACGGCACGGCGGCGGCACCACGTCGGGGTGCCGCCGCACCACTCACAGGCTCGACACCTCGGAGGCGATCACATGGGCTGGTTCGGCGGCCACCTCACACGCCCCAGCACAGCGCACGTCCCCCTCGGTGCACGTCTGCTGTGGCGGAAGCCGCTCCTCTGGTCCGTCGGCACCCCGGTGAGGCTGGCCAAGGGCTGCGGCGGGCGACGCCTCGCCGTGTTCGGTCCTTGCGGGGCGGCCGACGCCGAACTGGCCCGGCTGGTGGACACGACCGATATCTCAACGCTGGACACAGCAGCGACGGCGTGGTCCGGGGCCTACACCCTGGTTCTCGACGACGGGCACGGTGCCCAGCTGATCTGGTCCGACCCGATCGGCGCATGCCCCCTGTACTCCACCCGTATCAGCGGCGCGACGGTCTGGGCTTCCAGCTCTCTGGCCCTCGCCCGCCTACGAGGAGCACGACCCGACACGACCTGGCTGGCCGCGCACCTCGTGGACCCGGCCGGGTGGACGCCGGGCCACTCGGCCTGGACGGATGTCGAGCAGATCCCACCGGGGCATCGGCTGCTCGCGCGGCCGGGCGTCGCTTCCGATACCACCCCGTACTGGCGTAGGCCCGTACTGGCCTGGCACGAGGCGGTCCATCGTCTGCGCGAGGATCTGGCCGGTGCCGTGAGCTCGCGGATCAATGGCCAGGCGGTCTCCTCCGACCTCTCCGGTGGTCTGGACTCCAGCACGTTCGCGGCGCTCGCCGCCGGCCATGGCCCGGTCATCGCGGTCACCTACCACCCGAAGGGGACCGCCACAGGCGGAGACGTCGACCACGCTCGCACCGTCGCCAGGGCCTTCCCCTCCATCCGGCACGAGTTCATGGCGCTTGGCACCGAGCACCTTCCGTTCAGCGCCCTGGACACGCTGCCACTGACCGACGAGCCCGCACCCTCGGCCATCACCATCGCTCAACTCACCTCCCAGATGGCCATGTTGGCGGGCCACGGAGCCAGAGTCCACCTGACGGGAGACGGCGGGGACACCCTGTTCATGCAGCCACCGGTACACCTGGCCGACCTCGCCCGATCCGGCCACCTCCTACGAATGGCCCGCGATGCCCAGACATGGGCCCGCCTCTACCGCACCAGCCCCTGGCCCGCGCTCGCAGCCGCCTGGACCAACCCCCAAGCCCTGGCCGACGGCGCCAGCCGTCCCCCGTGGCTGACCAATCGCGCCGGGGCTCTCGCAGCCGAAGCCACCCAGCCCTACCGCGATGTCCTCACCTTGGGCCACGCCGACACCCGTCTCCTGACCGAGGCCCGCTACGTCGCCCGGACGGCGGCAACCGAGAACCAGGTCGCCGCCGAGCAAGGCATCGCCATGCACAACCCGTTCACCGACCCCCGTGTGGTGCAGACCGTGCTGGCTACCGACCCTGCCAGACGCTGGTCCGCCCGCCGGTACAAGCCACTGCTGTCCGACGCGGTCACCGGACTCCTTCCCCCGCAGGTCGTGGATCGGGGCGCCAAGGGGACCTTCGCCGTCGACCACCATCACGGTCTGCGGGCCAACGAGGCTCGCGTCCTGGACCTCGTGGACGGCCATCTCGCCGGCCTTGGCCTGATCCGCCCCGGCACGGTCCGATCCCTGCTGCGGCAAGCTCTCCTCGGCGTGGACATCCCCTGGGGAAGGATCGAGCCGTTGCTGGGAACCGAGCTCTGGCTGCGGGCCGCCGACACGGCCACGTCACAGGTCCGGTGGGAGGTGCACGCCGCGTGACACCGACACCCAGTGGGGACACCCGCACCGCCCTGACCAGCAGGGCCGGGATCGTCGTCAACTACCGGACCGGTGCCACCGTCCTCCTGACGGGCGACGCCCTGTCGAAGTGGCTCACCGCCGTCCAGAACAGCCCCGCGCCGCCCCCGGTCACCATCGCCGAGTCGGTCCCGTCCTGGGGCACCGACGAGAACACCGCCCGGCTCGACCACCTGCTCACCCCGCCCTGGGCCTGGCGGACCTCGGCAACAGCCTGCCTGCTGATCACCCTCGCCGTCCGCCACCTCGGCTCCCCCTCTTCGAAGTTCGGACGGATGGCCCGGCTGGCCGAGACAGGCCGTCGACTACCCAGGGCTCGTACGGCGCACGCTCGCGCGGCGGTGCTCTCCGTTCGGTGGGCCGCACGCGCGATCCCCGCCCGGGTCGCTTGTCTCGAGGAGTCCACCGCGGCGTCCCTCCTGCTCGCCGTCGGCCGACGCGGCGGGGCCTGGCGGCACGGCATCGCCGCCGATCCCATCCGCCTGCACGCCTGGATCTGCGACGCTCAGGAGGAGCCCGTCGAAGAGCCCGAGCGCACCAAGCGCTACACCCCGATCAACGTGCCCAACCCCACTGGAACGAGGACCTGATGAGCACACCCCACATCCTGCTGACCGGCGAGCGTGTCAGCCTGGCCATGACCGACCGCGACCACCTGCCCGACTACCACCGCTGGGAGAACGACCCCGGCACGATCCTCGGCTACGGCACCCAGGTCGCCCAGTCCTGGGAGGTCCGTGCCGGCGGCTGGGAGGGACAGGGCCGCAACCGCGACTACCCGCAGTTCGAGGTGATCACGGCCGACGACCACACCCCGGTCGGCCTCACGACGCTCTCCATCGACCCCGCCGTGCGCACCGCCGAGTTCGTCATCCTCATCGCACCCGAGGCCCGCGGCAAGGGCCTCGCCACTGAGGCCACCGCCCTGACCCTTCGCTGGGCCTTCCAGTACTCCGCACTGAGGATGGTCTGGCTGAAGGTACTGGAGCCGAACGCGGCGGGCGTCGCGGCCTACCAGAAGGCAGGCTTCCAGCCCGCCGGACGCCTACGGCAGTCCGGCTACTGGCTCGGCCGTCCCTGCGACGAACTTCTGATGGATGCCACCGCCGACGACTTCCTGTTCACCGGGGAACCTGCCTGACCGGGACTGGGCCGTGCTTACGGACCTTGCCGTACCGCACCGCGGGCAGCAGTGGAAACGCGGGATGCGGCCCGCTCAGAGCCGCATGAGCCCGGCGGCGGTCGGCCGGAATCCGCACTGGCCGTAGAAGGACTCCAGGTGCGGTTCGTAGTCGACGTGCAGCCACTGGGCACCGCGCGCCCTCGCCTCGTCGGCGGCCGCCCTCACCAGCCGGGTCCCGAGCCCCTGCCCGCGCTCATCCGGGTGGACGGTGGTGTCCAGGACGAAGGCGTGCGCACCCCCGTCGCCGACTACGTTGACGAATCCGACCAGCCGGTTCCCCCGGCGCGCCGCGATCCAAGCCAGGCTGCGGGCCAGCATCGGCGCGAAGGAGGTCGGCTTGTGATTCGGCCACGACGCGCTGAACAGTTCGTCGAGTTCGGCATCCGTCAGCTCGGGACGCACTGCCAACACCCCGTCATCGGCCCACGACGCATCACTGGTCACCATGCAAGGCAGCCTGCCATGCATCCACGGCTTCGTTCGCCGCTCCACTCGCCGCCCGGGACCTCGAAGGCGGTGACCCCGTGCGCGTCGTCGTCGACAGCGACGGGCCGGGCTGGACGCAGGAAGTCGGCCCCGCCGACTTCCTGTGCCTGGGCCCTCGTGCCAAGGGCGAGCACCGGCGTCGGCCACTGCATCGCCCACTGCACCGCCCACCGCGTCCGCCCGCCCAATCCTGTGATGTGATCATCCTGTTGACGTGCTATCTACAGGAGCTGACCATGTCCTCACCCCTGCCCAGCGCCGTCCGCCTGACCGTCGGCCGGCACACCTTCGACGGACTGGCCGCCGGGCCCGCCGACGGGGAACTCGTCCTGCTGCTGCACGGGTTCCCCGAGTTCGCCGACTGCTGGAGTGCCGAGCTGACCGCGCTGGCCGCGGCCGGCTACCGCGCGGTGGCGGTGGACCAGCGCGGCTACTCCCCCGACGCCCGCCCCGCGGACATCGCGGACTACTCCGTCGAGCTGCTGGTCGCGGACGCGCTGGGCTTCGCCGACACCCTGGACGCGCCCCGCTTCCACCTGGTCGCCCACGACTGGGGCGGCCTCGTCGCCTGGGCGCTGGCCTCCACCCACCCGGAGCGGCTGCACAGCCTGACCGTGCTCTCCACCCCGCACCCCGAGGCGCTCTACGAGGCCCTGAACAACGACAGCGACCAGCGCCAACGCTCCCAGTACATCAGGGAGTTCCGCCTGCCGGGGCACGTGGCCGAGCAGGCCATGCTGGCCGACGACGCGGCCAGGCTGCGCGCGATCTACCAGGGCACGCTGCCGACGGACCAGGCCGAGTCCAACGTCCGACGGCTGACCGAGCCGGGCGTGCTGACGGCCGGGCTCAACTGGTACCGGGCGATCAACGAGGAACTCCGGGTGCCGGCCGGCGAGATCACCGTCCGCACGCTCTTCGTCTGGGGCACCGAGGACCGCGCCCTGGGCCGCGACGCCGCCGACCTGACGGCCAAGCACGTCAGCGCCCCGTACCGGTTCGTTGCGCTGGAGGGCGCCACCCACTGGCTGCCGGAGGCCGACGCCGAACGAATCGTGCCGCTGCTCCTGGAGCACCTCGCGGGCTGACCCGGAGGTGTTCCCGGCGCGCCGCCCCACCGGCGCGCCGGCTTCGCCGCCCTCAGGCCGCCCTCAGCCCGGTCTCAGCCCGTCCTCGGCGTGTTCCGGGATCGCGCCCAGCTCTCCGCCTGCTCCGGGTCCCACAGGAAACGGGCGCCGAAATCCTTCTCCTCGCCGGGTCCCGCCTCCGTCAACGCACGCACCAGCGCCGGGCTGTAGACGGCATGGACCCGGAAGTTCACCAGGAACCGACTCTTGATCACGATCCGCACGTAACGACGGCTGTTGCCCCGATGACGTCCGGCCACGATGACGCAGTCACCGCCGTCGCCCAGCCCCCCTGCACCAGAAGTCGGCCCCGCCGGCTTCCTGCGTTCCCCCCGCCACCGGCCCGGCCGGAGCTGCTCTGCTCCCGCAACCGTTCGGGGTGCGGGCCGTACCTGCCGATCGGCAGGGGCGGCCCGATGAACTTGCGCTGGGCATTCGTGAGTTGCCCACGCGTCACGACCAGTGTCCTGCCGGGTTCCGCCCCCACGAAGAAGGCGATACCCACGCCTGATCACGACGCCACACGGGTCTAGAGGCGGCAGCTGATCTCCATTCCGTCCTCCACGGGGAACGTGACGCTCTGGTAGCCGTTGCGGGGGTCGCGGACGTAGTCGAGGTAGGGCGCGAGGGCCTCCAGGTCGACGTCGTCGGCGACGACGAGGGTGCCGGGCGCGAGGCGGGGTTCGAGGAGTCGCAGGACGGGCAGGCACAGGTCCTTCCAGCCGTCGAGGAGGACGAAGTCCGCGGAGCCGGCGACTGCGGCGAGGGTGTCGCGGGCGTCTCCTTCGAGGACGGTGATCAGGTCGTCCAGTCCCGTCTCGGCGAACGTCCGGCGGGCGGCCGCGGCCTTGGCGGCGCTCAGTTCCGTACTGATCACCCGGCCCGTCCCGTTGTCGCGCACCGCGGCGGCGAGATGGAGCGTGGAGATGCCGAAGGACGTGCCGAACTCGACGACGGTGGCGGGGCGGGTGGCCCGGATCAGGTTGTAGAGGAGGCGGCCGCCCTGGGCCGAGATCGGCATGTACACCTCGGCGTTGGCGTCGGCCTGCTCCTGCGGGCCGAGGGGCGCGGAGCCCTGGGGCCACGCCGCCCGGATCCGCTTGCTGGTCTCCTCGTCCTGCTCGGCATGCCGGAACATCCGGTCGAGGGCGGTGGCGACGCGGGGGTCTTCGAGGGTGTTGGTGGGTGTCATGAACCTAGACTAGACGCACCGTTGCGTTGCGTCTAGCGGTTCTGGCCTACCCTGGCCCCAGGAGGCAGACATGGAACGAGGAAGTACGGCCGCCGCGGCGGCCGGGCCGCAACCGGCGGCACGCCATCACGGCAACCGGCACGGCCGCAGCGAACAGGCCCGGCAGGCAGTACTGGAGGCGGCCGACGACCTTCTGGTCGAGAAGGGCTTCACCGGCGTCACCATCGAGGGCATCGCCGCCCGGGCGGGCGTCGCCAAGCAGACCGTCTACCGCTGGTGGAAGACCAAGACCGACATCCTCCTGGACGCCTTCCTCCAGGACGCGGCCGAAGCCCTGACCCCGCCGGACCACGGCGACCTGGCCCCGGACCTACGCGCCCACCTGCGCCAACTGGCCCTGTTCCTCACCCGGTCCGACGCGGGCGCCGTCTTCAAGGCCCTCATCGGGCACGCCCAGCACGATCCCGCGTTCGCCGCCGCCCTGCGGTCCGGGTACCTCGACGAACAGCGCCGACGCGACCGGCTCCCGCTGGAACGCGCGGTGGAACGCGGCCAGCTCGCCGCCGGACTCGACATGGCGGCGGAGATCGACCAACTCGTGGGACCGCTCTACCACCGCGTCCTGGTGACGGCGGAACCCGTGGACGAGGCTTTCACCGACCGCCTCGTCGAGGCGTTCCTGCACCGCGCGGGCGTAGCGGACGCAGGTGAGTAGCGGACACAGGGGAGTAGCGGAGTAGCCGACGCAGGGGAGTAGCCGACGCAGGGGAGTAGCCGACTCCCAGGCACCGGCGGGACCGCCGGGCAGGTGGCCGCGCTCAGTGCCGAGTGGTTGCGGCGTACTGGTCCGACGACAACGCGAACACCCGCACTCGCCGACCGCCGGCGGGACTGACGGTCTCACGGGCCAGCCGCATCCCCAGTTTGGTCATGATCCGTTCGGAGGCGTCGTTGCCCACCTGGGTGATGCTGACGATCCGCTCCAGCCCTCGCTCCTCGAACCCGAACCGCACGGCGGCCGCAGCGGCCTCGGTGGCCAAGCCCCGCCCCCAGTGGGAACGTCCCAGCCGCCAACCGACCTCGACCGCCGGCAGTACCTCCGGCAGGAAGCCGGGGACCGAGAGGCCGGTGAACCCGGCCAGCTCGCCCGTGGACCGGATCTCCACGGCGAACAGGCCGAAGCCCTGCGCCTCCCACTCGCTCTCCCAGGCCTGGATCCCGCCGCGGGTCTGCTGTTCGTCACGGACGCTGCCGTCACGGATCCACCGCATGACCTCGGGGTCGGCATTGACGGCGGCCATGGGCGCGACGTCCTCCTCGCGCCAGCGACGCAGGATCAGACGCGGAGTCTCAAGCGTGACCATCGAACCATTCTGGATCACCAAGGGGCTCTCCGCCATCCTCCGCTCCCCACGGCTCCGTTACGTGCCGCGCCCGCTGCGCGACGGCCCGCGGGAGCGTAGCGGCGGGCCCGGACACCAGCCGTGTCCGGGCCCGCCGAGTACCGCACCCCCGAGTACCGCACCCCCGAGTATCGCGCCGCCGTATCAGTGCGCGGCGGCCTCCCAGTTGGCGCCGACGCCCACCGAGACGTCCAGCGGGGCGCGCAGCGGGTAGGCGCCGGCCATCTGCTCGCGGACGATCGCCTCGACCTGCTCGCGCTCGCCCGGGGTCAGCTCCAGCACGATTTCGTCGTGCACCTGGAGCAGCATCCGGGAGGTGAGGCCGGCGGCGCGCAGCGCCTCGTCCACCCGCAGCATGGCGATCTTGACGATGTCGGCAGCCGAGCCCTGGATCGGGGCGTTGAGGGCCATCCGCTCCGCCATCTCGCGGCGCTGGCGGTTGTCGCTGTTGAGGTCCGGCAGGTAGCGGCGGCGCCCGAGCAGCGTCTCGGTGTAGCCGGTGGCGCGGGCCTCGTCGACGACCCGGCGCAGGTAGTCGCGGACGCCGCCGAAGCGCTCGAAGTAGGTGTCCATCAGGCCCTGGGCCTCGCCGGGCTTGATGCCGAGCTGCTGCGAGAGCCCGTACGCGGACAGCCCGTAGGCGAGGCCGTAGGACATCGCCTTGATCTTGCGGCGCATCTCGGCGTCCACCGCGGTGCCCGGGACCTCGAAGACCTGGGAGGCGACGGTGGTGTGCAGGTCCTCGCCGGTGGCGAAGGCCTCCAACAGGGCCTCGTCCTCGGAGAGGTGGGCCATGATGCGCAGTTCGATCTGCGAGTAGTCGGCGGTGAGCAGCGACTCGTAGTCCTCGCCGACGACGAAGGCGCGGCGGATGGCGCGGCCCTCCTCGGTGCGGACGGGGATGTTCTGCAGGTTCGGGTCCTGCGAGGAGAGCCGGCCGGTGGCGGCGACCATCTGGTTGAAGGTGGTGTGGATGCGGCCCTTGGGCGAGACCGTCTTGAGCAGGCCCTCGACGGTGGTGCGCAGCTTGGCCTGGTCGCGGTGGCGCAGCAGGATGACCGGCAGTTCGTTGTCGGTCTGGGTGGCGAGCCAGGTGAGCGCGTCGGCGTCGGTGGTGTAGCCGGTCTTGATCTTCTTGGTCTTGGGGAGGGCGAGCTCGCCGAAGAGGATCTCCTGGAGCTGCTTGGGCGAGCCGAGGTTGAACTCGCGCCCGGCGGCGGCGTGCGCCTCCTCGACCACGCGCTGGATCTCGGTGGCGAACTGCGCCTCCAGGCTGGTGAGCCAGGGGCGGTCGGCGGCGATGCCGGTGCGCTCCATCCGGGCCAGCAGGGCGGCGATCGGCAGCTCCATGTCGCGCAGCAGCCCGGTGGCGCCGACCTCGGCGAGGCGGGTGTCGAAGAGCGCGGCGAGGTCGAGGACGGCGCGGGCCTGGAGCATGAGCGCCTGGGCGCCGGCCGCCGGGTCCTCCTCCGGGGCGTCGAAGGCGAGTTGGCCGTCCTCGGTGGCGGGGGCGGGGGTGAGCGAGCGGGCCAGGTACTCCTCGGCGAGCACCTCCAGGGTGAAGGTGCGGCGGCCGGGCTTCTCCAGGTAGGCGGCGAGGGCGGTGTCGGCGACGACGCCCTCGATGGCCCAGCCGCGCTCGGCGAAGGCCCGCATGACCTGCTTGGCGATGTGCAGGGCCTTGGGGACGGCCGGGTCGGCGAGCCAGGCGGCGAAGGCCCGCTCGTCCTCCTCGGCGAGCTGCGCCGGGTCGAACCAGGCGGCGGCTTCCCCTGCGGCCAGGGCGACTTCGGCGACCTCGCCGGTGCCGAGCGCCCACTGGTAGACGGCGGCGAGGGCGACGGGGGCCTTGGTGTCGGCGGCGTGCTCGCGCAGCCAGCCGGCCAGCGTGCCCGGGTCGGTGAGCAGTTCGCCGTCGACCTCGACGCCGGGGGCGAGTTCGGCCGCGGCCTCCTCCTCGCCGGCAGCCGGGTCGATGCCGTGGACGCGGTCGCGGAAGTTGGCGTTGCGGAACTCCAGCGACTCCATCAGCGTGCCGACGGCGGCCTTGTCGAACGGTGCGCGGGCCAGGTCGCCGACGCCGAGCGGGAGTTCGACGTCGCGGACGAGCTCGGTGAGGACGCGGTTGCGCTTGACCGAGTCGAGGTGTTCGCGCAGCTTCTCGCCGATCTTGCCCTTCACCTCGTCGGCGCGGGAGACGAGTTCGTCGAAGGAGCCGAACTGGTTGACCCACTTGGCGGCGGTCTTCTCGCCGACGCCGGGGATGCCGGGCAGGTTGTCGGACGGGTCGCCGCGCAGGGCGGCGAGGTCCGGGTACTGGCGCGGGGTGACGCCGTACTTCTCGGCGACCTTCTCCGGGGTGTAGCGGGTGAGCTCGGAGACGCCCTTGGTCGGGTAGAGGACGGTGATGTGGTCGGTGACCAGCTGGAGGGAGTCGCGGTCGCCGGTGACGATGTCGACGTCGTAGCCGGCCGCCTCGGCGGCGGTGGCCAGGGTGGCGATGATGTCGTCGGCCTCGAAGCCCTCGGCCGTCAGCCGGGGGACGTTCATCGCGTCGAGCAGTTCGCCGATCAGGGGGACCTGGCTGCGGAACTCGTCCGGCGTCTTGGCGCGGTTGGCCTTGTAGTCGGGGAACTCGACGGAGCGGAAGGTCTGCCGGGAGAGGTCGAAGGCGACGGCGAGGTGGGTGGGCTGCTCGTCCCGGACGGTGTTGGCGAGCATCGAGGCGAAGCCGTAGACCGCGTTGGTGGGCTGGCCGGTGGAGGTGTTGAAGTTCTCCACGGGCAGGGCGTAGAAGGCCCGGTAGGCCATCGAGTGCCCGTCGAGCAGCATCAGCCGGGGCCGCGGGCCGGCCCCGCCGCCACCCGTCGCGCCCTTGTCCGTACTCTGCGTAGCCACGTCAACGTCCCGTTCCTGCCGATTCCACTACCGGCCACCGATCCTATGGCCCGGCACCGACAAAAGGGGCGCCGTGCCGATCGGACGCCGTGCCGGTCGAGCGCCGTACCGGTCGGGGGCGGGGCGCGGGCGGCGGGGCCGCGGCGCCCGGGGCGCCCGTTGACGCGCCCCGGCCCCGGACACGGCCGCTACCGCCGAGTAGGACGGTCGTACGATCACAGGCAGCACGATGACGATCCCCGAGCGGCAGGAGTTCCCCATGACCGACGCGGCCCCCGACGCGGCCCCCGTCCTGAAGGTCCCGCAGGACGTGCTGGACCACTTCGCCAAGCTCGGCGTCGATCCGCAGACCTTCTCCGGCGGCGCCCTCGGCGAGAAGCTCGGCATCCGGATCGTCGAGGCCTCCGGCGACCGGGTGGTCGGCACCATGCCGGTGGAGGGCAACCAGCAGCCGTACGGGCTGCTGCACGGCGGCGCGTCGGCGGCGCTGGCCGAGACGCTGGGCTCGATCGGCGCGATGCTGCACGCGGGCCCCGGCCGGTACGCGGTCGGGGTGGACCTCAACGCCACCCACCACCGCTCGGCCACCTCCGGACTGGTCACCGGGGTGGCGACGGCGGTGTTCAAGGGCCGCACCGCCGCCACGTACGAGATCGCGATCACCGACGACACCGGCAAGCGGGTCACCAGTTGCCGGCTGACCTGCATGCTGCGCGACCTCTGACCCCGCGCCGGGACCCTTCCCGGTGCCGACGGTCCATCAAATCCCTTGGCCGCCCCCTTGTTTGACCTTCCGCCACCCTGGGCAGGCGTTGGTCTGGACAAGGGGGCGGCGGCATGTCCGGGCGCGGCCGACGCGGCAGCATGCCCGGAATCCGAGCAGGTAACGCTGCGTAACAAGTAGGAAATCCGAGCAATGACCCGCTCCGAGGCCCGCAGGCAGCCCGGAGTTCCTTCGCCATGCCCTCGTTGTCCGAAATCCGGATGAGCATGACCGGAACAAGTGAATCGGACACGGGCGTCCGACTATCGACCAGGCCAGCTGCAACCCCCATTTCTGGCCCTTACATCGCCCCAACAGCCCCTAAACGCCCTACATCGGCGGATCGGTCGCGCCAAAACGACCACATGCTGAGACAACTGCTCTGTGTGCTCATAACAAGAGAATCACAGCCTCGCCACACCACTGCCCGAGTCGCCCAGAGGCATCTAGAGTCACGGCCAGTCACCGCGCCAACGGATTGGGCCCGGCCCTCCGCGCATCCCGGCTCCCGCCAACTCAGGCGCGGCGCCTCCCGAACCGAAGGGGACCCTCGTGCGTCACCGTTCCGCAATTGTCGTGAGCATTGCCGTGATCGGCGCCCTGAGCCTCAGCGCGTGCGGCTCCCGCGACGACAAGAAGTCCGCCGACGGAGGCAGCGGCAACAGCGGCTCCACCACCACCGTCACCATCGGCATCGACGCCCCGCTCACCGGCGACCTCTCCGCCATCGGCATCGGCATCCGCAACTCCGTCGACCTCGCGGTCAAGAAGGCCAACGAACAGAACGAGGTCCCCGGCGTCAAGTTCCAGGTCAAGGCCCTGGACGACACCGCCAAGCCCGGCCCCGGCCAGCAGAACGCCACCCAGCTCGTCGCCGACAACAGCGTCCTCGGCGTCGTCGGCCCGCTCAACTCCAGCGTCGCCCAGTCGATGCAGCAGATCTTCAACGACGCCAACCTCGTCGAGATCTCCCCCGCCAACACCGGCGTCGCCCTCAGCCAGGGCGAGAAGTGGGTCACCGGCGAGAAGAAGCGCCCCTTCAAGACCTACTTCCGCACCGCCACCACCGACGCCGTCCAGGGCCCCTTCGCCGCCCAGTTCCTCGCCAAGGACGCCAAGAAGTCCAAGGTCTTCCTCATCGACGACCAGAAGACCTACGGCGCCGGCCTCGCCGCCACCTTCAAGGCCGAATTCACCAAGCAGGGCGGCAACATCGTCGGCGAGGAGCACGTCAACCCCGACGACCGCGACTTCTCCGCCATCGTCACCAAGGTCAAGACCTCCGGCGCCGAAGCCGTCTACTACGGCGGCGAGTACCCCGCCGCCGGCCCGCTCTCCCTCCAGCTCAAGGACGCCGGCGTCAACATCCCGCTGATGGGCGGCGACGGCATGCAGAGCGCCGACTTCATCAAGCTCAACCCCAAGAGCGCCGGCGACTACGCCACCGCCGTCGGCGGCGCCGTCGAACAACTCCCCACCGCCGCCAAGTTCATCGCCGACTACAAGGCCGCCGGCTACAAGGACCCCTACGAGACCTACGGCGGCTACTCCTACGACAGCGGCTGGGCCATCATCCAGGCCGTCAAGGCCGTCGCCGCCGCCAACAACGGCAAGCTGCCCGCCAACCCGCGCGCCGCCGTCGTCGACGCCGTCCAGAAGGTCTCCTTCGACGGCGTCACCGGCAAGGTCTCCTTCGACGAGTTCGGCGACACCACCAACAAGCAACTCACCGTCTACACCGTCAAGGACGGCAAGTGGACCGTGGAGAAGACCGGCACCTTCAGCGGCTGAACCTCCAACGGCTCAGCCCTCAGCGGCTCAGATCTCACCGGCTGAGCCCCAACGACTGAACCGGCCGCACCACCTTCCAGCAGCACAGCGCGCGGGGGCGCCACGAGTGCCCCCGCGCGCCCCCACATCCACCACCCACGCGGACAACCCCGAACGCACTACGGAGGCCCAGCGGTGCACGACCTACCGCAGCAGCTGGCCAACGGCCTGATCCTCGGCGCCCTCTACGGACTCGTCGCGATCGGCTACACGATGGTCTACGGCATCGTCCAGCTCATCAACTTCGCCCACGGCGAGATCGTCATGGTCGGCGGCTTCGGCGCCCTGACCGCCTACCTCGCCCTCCCCGGCGGCACCACCCTGTGGCTGGCCCTGCCGCTCATGCTGATCGCCGGCATCCTGGTCTCCACCCTCACCGCCGTCGCCGCCGAGCGCTTCGCCTACCGGCCCCTGCGCAACGCCCCCCGACTCGCCCCCCTCATCACCGCGATCGGGCTGTCCATCTTCCTCCAGCAACTCGTCTTCTCCTTCTACCCCGACGCCAAGAAGGCCCGGGTCTTCCCCAAGATCCCCGGCGACCCCTTCAGCCTCGGCTCCGTCACCATCCAGCGCAGCGACCTCTTCCTGCTCATCGCCGCCCCGCTGTGCATGCTCGCCCTCGGCTGGTTCGTCACCCGCACCCGCTCCGGCCGCGCCATGCAGGCCACCAGCCAGGACCCCGACACCGCCAAGCTCATGGGCATCGACACCGACCGCATCATCGTCATGGCCTTCGCCATCGGCGCCGCGTTCGCCGCCGTCGCCGCCGTCGCCTACGGACTGCGCAGCGGCCAGGTCGACTTCCGCATGGGCTTCATCCTCGGCCTCAAGGCCTTCACCGCCGCCGTCCTCGGCGGCATCGGCAACATCTACGGAGCCATGCTCGGCGGCATCGCCCTCGGCCTCGCCGAAAGCCTCGCCACCGGCTACATCCAGCACCTGCCCGGCATGCACCTCTTCGGAGGCGGCGCCTGGAAGGACGTCTGGGCCTTCGTACTCCTCATCCTCGTGCTCCTCGTCCGGCCCCAGGGCCTGCTCGGCGAGCGCGTCGCGGACAGGGCGTGACCACCATGACCACCACCACCGAAACCACCCCGGTCATCCCCCTGCCGGCCCGCGCCGCCACCGCCCTCACCGGCCTCGGCGCCCTCACCACCGCCGCCTCCGCCGCCCTCCCCTGGACCTGGACCTCCGACTTCCCCGGCGACCTCACCTACACCGGCTCCCCCGCCGGCCTCCAATGGCTCGCCCTCGCCGCCGGACTCCTCACCCTCCTCCTGCTCCTCGCCACCCACGGCACCCCCGGCCTGCGCTGGGCCGCCCCCAGCCGCAGCCACAACGCCGTCCTCTACGCCGCCACCGGCGCCCTCGCCGTCAGCGTCTTCTCCGTCGCCGCCATCGCCACCGAACTCGGCGGCCTCGCCAACCTCGAAGCCGGCGGCTGGATCCTCGCCGCCGGCGGCCTCCTCACCGTCATCGGCGCCCTCGGCCTGCCCCTCGACCGCCGCACCCGCGTCCCGCTGCGCATCCTCGACAGGCGCCTCTTCCTGCTCGTCCCCGTCGCCCCCGCCGGCTGGTTCGCCGCCCACGCCATCCCCGGCGACCAGCCCGTCGCCCCCGTGATGACCGCCCTCGCGGGCGCCCTCGCCATCGCCGCCGGCGTCGTCCTGCTCCTCCAGCTCGGCCACCTCGCCCATACCTGGCTGCGCCTGGGCACCGTCGACCGGCCGCTGCCCGCGCCGCGCCAACTCCCCTCCTGGGCCGAAGTCCTGACCATCGTCCTGGCCTTCGGCCTCGGACTGTTCGCGATCACCTTCGGCATCGACACCGAGTACGGCGAACTCTTCATCGGCTACCTGCTGCTCGCCGCCCTCGTCGTCCCCGCCCTCACCCGGTCCGGCCTGCTCGCCCGGCTGCGCGCCCTGACCGTCAAGCACCGCCCCGTCACCACCGGCGCCGCCTTCGCCGCCGCCGCCAGCTTCCCCTTCACCCAGACGAGCGACCAGTACACCTCCGTCGCCACCAACATCCTGATCTTCGCCACCGTCGCCCTCGGCCTCAACATCGTCGTCGGCCTCGCCGGCCTGCTCGACCTCGGCTACGTCGCCTTCCTCGGCGTCGGCGCCTACGCCGCCGCCCTGGTCTCCGGCTCCCCCGCCTCCCCCATCCACGTCCAGTTCCCGTTCTGGGCCGCGATGCTCACCGGCGCCGCCGTCTCCATGGTCTTCGGCGTCCTCATCGGCGCCCCCACACTGCGCCTGCGCGGCGACTACCTCGCCATCGTCACCCTCGGCTTCGGCGAGATCTTCCGCATCACCATGCTCAACCTCAACGGCACCACCGGCCCCAAGGTCACCAACGGCTCCAACGGCATCCCCCGGATCCCCGACCTGGAGATCCTCGGTTTCGACCTCGGCAAGCCGCACACCGTCGCCGGCATCGAACTCGGCCGCTTCTCCAACTACTACCTGCTGATGCTCCTCGTCACCGCCCTGGTCGTGCTCGTCTTCGCCCGGGTCGGCAACTCCCGCATCGGCCGCGCCTGGGTCGCCATCCGCGAGGACGAGACCGCCGCCGAAGCCATGGGCATCAACGGCTTCCGCCTCAAGCTCCTCGCCTTCGCCCTCGGCGCCTGCCTCGCCGGCCTCGCCGGCACCGTCCAGGCCCACGTCAGCTACACCGTCACCCCCGACCAGTACACCTTCGCCGAGGCCCTCCCGCCCAACTCCGCGTTCCTGCTCGCCGCCGTCATCCTCGGCGGCATGGGCACCATCAGCGGGCCCCTCGCCGGCGCCACCCTCCTCTTCCTCATCCCCAAGAAGCTCGAATTCCTCTCCGACTACCAGCTGCTCGCCTTCGGCGCCGCCCTGATCATCCTGATGCGCGTCCGCCCCGAAGGCCTCATCCCCAACCGGCGCCGCCAACTGGAGTTCCACGAGGCCGCCATCCCGGCCCAGCCCGCCGGCGACGGCGCCGCACTCACCAAGGCAGGGGCGTGACCACCCAGATGACCACCACCGCCACACCCCTGCTCGAAGTCACCGGCGTCACCATGCGCTTCGGCGGCCTCACCGCCGTCAACGACGTCAGCCTCACCGTCGGCGAAGGCGAGATCATCGGTCTCATCGGCCCCAACGGCGCCGGCAAGACCACCTTCTTCAACTGCCTCACCGGCCTCTACGTCCCCACCGAGGGCGCCGTCCGCTACCGCGGCACCCTCCTGCCGCCCAAGCCCCACCTCGTCACCCAGGCCGGCGTCGCCCGCACCTTCCAGAACATCCGGCTCTTCGCCAACATGACCGTCCTGGAGAACGTCCTCGTCGGCCGCCACACCCGCACCAAGGAAGGCATCTTCTCCGCCATCCTCCGCGGCCCCGGCTACCACCGCGCCGAAGCCGAGAGCCGCGAGAAGGCCATGGAACTCCTCGCCTTCACCGGCCTCGCCGACAAGGCCGACCACCTCGCCCGCAACCTCCCCTACGGCGAACAGCGCAAGCTGGAGATCGCCCGCGCCCTCGCCTCCGACCCCGGCCTCCTCCTGCTCGACGAACCCACCGCCGGCATGAACCCCCAGGAGACCCGCGCCGCCGAGGAACTCGTCTTCGCCATCCGCGACCAGGGCGTCTCGATCCTCGTCATCGAGCACGACATGCGCTTCATCTTCAACCTCTGCGACCGCACCGCCGTCCTCGTCCAGGGCCAGAAGATCGTCGAAGGCGACCGCGAAACCGTCCAGAACGACGAACGCGTCATCACCGCCTACCTCGGCGCCCCGCTCGAAGGCACCACCCCCGCAGTCGCGGAGACCGTTACGGAGACCGACCAGTGACCGCACTCCTCGAGGTCGAGGACCTCCGCGTCGCCTACGGCAAGATCGAAGCCGTCAAGGGCATCAGCTTCACCGTCAACCAGGGCGAGGTCACCACCCTCATCGGCACCAACGGCGCCGGCAAGACCACCACCCTGCGCACCCTCTCCGGGCTCCTCAAACCCACCGCCGGACGCATCGCCTTCGACGGCCAGGACCTCAGCACCGTCCCCGCCCACAAGATCGTCGCCCTCGGCCTCGCCCACTCCCCCGAAGGCCGGCACATCTTCCCCCGCATGACCATCGAGGAGAACCTCCTCCTCGGCGCCTTCCTGCGCACCGACACCGCCGGCATCACCGCCGACGTCGACCGCGCCTACGACCTCTTCCCCATCCTCGGCGAACGCCGCCGCCAGGCCGCCGGCACCCTCTCCGGCGGCGAACAGCAGATGCTCGCCATGGGACGGGCCCTGATGTCCCAGCCCAAACTGCTCATGCTCGACGAGCCGTCCATGGGCCTGTCACCGCTGATGATGCAGAAGATCATGGCGACCATCATCGAACTCAAGGCCGCCGGCACGACCATCCTGCTCGTCGAACAGAACGCCCAGGCCGCCCTCTCCCTCTCCGACCGCGGCTACGTCATGGAAACCGGCCGCATCGTCCTCTCCGGGACGGGCGCCGACCTCCTGCACGACGAATCCGTCCGCAAGGCCTACCTCGGCGAGGACTGACGCCTCCACGTATCCACGCCTCCACGCACGAAGGGCCCGGCAGATGAGATCTGCCGGGCCCTCCTCGCATCCGTCTACTCGGACGCGTCCTCGTCCGCCTTCTTGCGGTCCTGGGCCGCGCCCTCCTCGATGACCGCCTCGGCCACCGCGGCCATCGTCATCCGACGGTCCATCGACGTCTTCTGGATCCACCGGAACGCCGCCGGCTCGTTCAGCCCGAACTTCGTCTGCAGCACGCCCTTCGCCCGGTCCACCAGCTTCCGGGTCTCCAGCCGCTGGGTGAGATCCGCGATCTCCTCCTCCAGCGTGCGCATCTCGGTGTACCGCGACACCGCCATCTCGATCGCCGGCACCAGATCCGCCTTGCTGAACGGCTTCACGATGTACGCCATCGCCCCGGCGTCCCGCGCCCGGTCCACCAGCTCCCGCTGCGAGAACGCCGTCAGCATCAGAACCGGCGCCAGGTGCTTCTCGTGGATCTGCTCGGCGGCGGAGAGCCCGTCCAGCACCGGCATCTTCACATCGAAGATCGCGAGGTCCGGCCGAAGCTCCTCCACCAGCTTCACCGCCGTAGCCCCGTCCCCGGCCTCACCGACGACGGTGTACCCCTCCTCTTCGAGCATCTCCTTGAGGTCAAGGCGGATCAGCGCCTCATCCTCGGCGATCACAATCCGGGTGATCTGGGGCGAATCGGTCTCAAGCGGCTGTGCCTGCTCGTCGGCGGTGCTCACGGGGCTCCTAGTTCCGGCGGGGTACTGCATGCACGAGGGTACCTAGCTGCGCCCAACAGCGCTCACAGGGTATCCTTCACGGGCGCGAACTTGCCGGGTTGGTGGAAGGGCAGACACGATCGCCTCAAAAGCGATTGCTCGAAAGGGCGTGTGGGTTCGAATCCCACACTCGGCACCATAATTTTTCTCGTATTCCCAGGCTTAGGGAAATTCACCTCATCTAGTGGATCACATCCAAAGGGTCCACAGTCCGGCCTGTCGAGTTCCAATCTGACGCACATGACGTCTCTCTCTGTGCGCGAACAAGCCGCACACCTCCTCCGTCGAGGTGTACGCAATGCCGATGTCGCCCGACGACTCCGGGTCTCTCCTGGCACGGTCTCCTGGTGGAAGCATCAAGACCTCGCCAAACGCCATCAGCTCCCCGGCCGCAAGCGTTCCGCGTGCATGCACTGCTACGGCGACGACCTGGACCGCGGCGCCTACTCCTACCTGCTCGGCCTCTACCTCGGCGACGGCCACATCCTTCTCCCCAACGAGTACCGCAGGACACAGAGCCTTCAGATCACCTGTGACGATCACTGGCCGGGGATCACCGACTCCGTCGAAAACGCCATGCGCCTGGTCTTTCCCAGGAACAAGCCCTGCAGAGTTCGACGGACCGGCTGTCACGACGTCAAGCTCTACTCGAATCACCTGACCTGCCACTTCCCCCAACACGGTCCCGGCAAGAAGCACGAACGCACCATAGCCCTGGAACCCTGGCAGCAGGAGATCGTCGACGCCCATCCGTGGGAGTTCCTGCGCGGCCTGATCCACTCCGACGGCTGCCGCATCACCAACTGGACGACGCGAACGGTCGGCGGCGTCAAGAAGCGCTACGAGTACCCGCGTTACTTCTTCACCAACACCTCGACCGACATCATCGGCCTGTTCACCGCCACCCTCGACGCCGTCGGCGTCCAGTGGAAGGCCGCGGCCCGGCCGACCGGTGCCACCAACATCTCCGTCGCCCGCAAGGACTCCGTCGCCCTCATGGACGCCCACATCGGCCCCAAGTACTGACAGTGGCGGGGGGGGCCCACCCGGAGGGGCCCCCCGCGCCCGGCCGTTTTGCAGGGGGCCCCCCTGGTGGGCGGGGGGGGGGGGGGTGGTTGCGGCGGGGGCGG
>NZ_JBHXMU010000007.1:0-7248 GCF_042720685.1 Kitasatospora sp. NPDC058492 | reverse complement strand
GTCCCCACCACCCCCCCCCCCCCCCCCCCCCCCCCCCCCCCCCACTGCCCCCCCAACCCCCCCCAAATCACCGAGGGGGGGGGGGGCGCCCCCCCCCCGCCCGCCCCCCCCCGCGCCGGTCAGTTGTCCAGGGTCCCGACGTGGTGGACGCGGACGAGGTTGGTGGAGCCGGCGAGGCCGGGCGGGGAGCCGGCGGTGATGACGACGATGTCGCCCTTCTGGCAGCGGCCGAGCGACAGGAGGGCCGCGTCGACCTGTTCGACCATCTGGTCGGTGGTGGGGGCGAAGGGGCCGAGGAAGGTCTCGACGCCCCAGGTGAGGGCGAGTTGGCTGCGGACGGCGGGTTCGTAGGTGAAGGCGAGGACGGGGATGGGTGAGCGGTAGCGGGTCAGCCGGCGCGCGGTGTCGCCGGACTGGGTGAAGGCGATGAGGTATTTGGCGTCCAGGAAGTCGCCGATCTCGGCGGCCGCGCGGGCGACGGCGCCGCCCTGGGTGCGCGGCTTGTTGCCGGTGGTCAGGGGCGGCAGTCCGGCGGCGAGGATGTCGGTTTCGGCGGCCTCGATGATGCGGCTCATGGTCTTGACGGTCTCGACGGGGTACTTGCCGACGGAGGTCTCGCCGGAGAGCATCACGGCGTCGGTCCCGTCGAGGACGGCGTTGGCGACGTCGGAGGCCTCGGCCCGGGTGGGCCGGGAGGCGTTGATCATCGAGTCGAGCATCTGGGTGGCGACGATGACCGGCTTGGCGTTGCGCTTGGCGAGCTTGACGGCGCGCTTCTGGACGAGCGGGACCTGTTCGAGGGGCATCTCCACGCCCAGGTCGCCGCGGGCCACCATGATGCCGTCGAAGGCGTCGACGATGGATTCCAGGTTGTCGACCGCCTGCGGCTTCTCGATCTTGGCGATGACGGGGACGAGGCGCCCCTCCTCGGCCATGATCCGGTGGACGTCCTCGATGTCGCGGCCGCTGCGGACGAAGGAGAGCGCGATCAGGTCGGCGCCGGTGCGCAGGCCCCACCGCAGGTCGGCGACGTCCTTGTCGCTGAGTGCGGGGACGGAGACGGCGACGCCGGGGAGGTTGAGGCCCTTGTGGTCGGAGACGAGGCCGCCTTCGATGACGAGGCAGCGCACGCGCGGCCCGTCGATCTCGACGACCTCCAGGGTGACCCGGCCGTCGTCGACGAGGATGCGTTCGCCGCGGGTGACGTCCGCGGCGAGGCCGGGGTAGGTGGTGCCGCAGATGTCCTTGTCTCCGACGACGCCGTTGTCGGTGGAGATGGTGAACTCGTCGCCGCGTTCGAGAAGTACGGGGCCGTGGGCGAAGGTGTCGAGCCGGATCTTCGGGCCTTGAAGGTCGACGAGGATGCCGACGCTGCGGCCGCTCTCGTCGGCGGCCTTGCGGACGCGGCGGTAGCGTTCCTCGTGCTCGTCGTGGGATCCGTGGCTGAGGTTGAAGCGGGCGATGTCCATTCCGGCGTCGACCAGGGATTTGATCTGGTCGTACGAGTCGGTGGCCGGCCCGAGGGTGCAGACGATTTTTGCTCGGCGCATACTGCTGAGGGTAGGCATTACCGGCGCGTAACCACGACGCGGGTCCGGACGGCGGGATGACCTTTGCCGTAAGGCGAGTTGAACAATCTGACACATCCTCGGACCGGTGTGCGAGCACCTGCCCGGATGCCGTCGCCGTCCGGCCTTCCGATGCGAACCCGTGAAGGGGTGTTCACCCTTGGTTCACCGCCGGTTCGGCCGCCGCTCCCCGCCCGGCGGGACGCTCGTCACCCCCGGGTGACCACCCGGACGACGTAGCGGACGAGGGGGAGGCGTTCGGCATGAGACGCACTCTGGGGGTGTTGGCGGCGTTGGCCCTGCTGGGCGGGGTGACGTACGCACTGATCCCGCAGGACGACCCGGGCGGCGACATCGTCACCGTCTCCGGCCTGATCGGTTCGGAGAAGCGCGACTTCTTCCAGGATCCGCAGGTCGTCGCCGAGTTGGCCAAGCAGGGCATGAAGGTGAACGCGGAGAGCATCGGCTCCTGGCTGATGGACGGCGACGCGAAGGACTTCGCGTTCCCGGCCAGTCAGCCGCCGGCCGACAAGCTGCGCGTGGACTGGAACATCAAGGAGGTCCCGGTCCAGCCGTTCTACTCGCCGCTGGTGATCCTCGCGCACCGCCCGGTGGCGGACGTCCTGATGGGCAACGGCCTGGCCACCCTGGACCATTCCACCGGGCTGTGGACGTTCCGGATGGACGCCTACCTGGCCGCGCTGAAGGCCGGCCGCACGTGGCCCGACCTCGCGGGCGCGACCGAGCACGCGGAGTTGAAGGGCCCGGTGTTCCTCACCACCACCGACCCGGAGACGTCCTCCTCGGGGGCGCTGCACATCGCCCTGCTGTCGTACCTGTTGAACAACCGCCAGGTGGTCTACGACCAGGCCGGGATCGACGCCACCAAGGACGTGCTGCGCACGGCGACGGCGATCCAGGGCGGCCAGAAGAGCAGCAGCGACGAGCCGTTCAAGGCCTTCCTGGCCGGGGTCGGCAATCCGCTGGTGCTCGCGTACGAGTCGCAGGCCGCCGCGATGGTGCTGAAGGGCGAGTCGACCGGCGACATGGTGGTGCTGTACCCGGACACCACCATCTACACCGACCACACCATCGTCGGCCGCACGCCGAACGGCCGGCGGCTGGCCGCCCAGCTGCACGACAACGCCGAACTGCGCCGCCTGGAGGCGAAGTTCGGCTTCCGTCCGCAGGACGACCCGGATGCCTTCGCCGCGCTGGTGAAGGGCAAGACCCCGGTCCTGGCGCCCAATCTCGCGGCGGCGAAGGTCAACCAGCCGCAGATTCCCGTGCCCGACATCCTGACCAGGCTGATCAAGGCCGCCAAGGGGAAGGCTCAGTGAACTCCCGGATGAAGAAGCACAGTTGGACGGTCGCCGCGCTGGCGACCCTGCTGGCGGCCGCCGCCTGCACCTCCACCCCGCCGGGCCCGAAGCCGTCCGACCCGCCGGCCACGACGGCGCAGCCGGGGGTGCTGCGGGTGCTGGCCGGCAGCGAGCTGCAGGACCTGGCGCCGATCCTGGAGGACGCCAGGAAGGCGACCGGGGTGACGGTGCAGTTCTCCTGGACGGGCTCGCTGGACGGCGCGGACGCGGTGTCCTCGGGCCGGGCGGACGGCAAGTACGACGCGGTGTGGTTCCCGTCCAACCAGTACCTGCGGCTGGACGACGCGGGGAAGTCGAAGGTGCTGTCGGAGACGCCGGTGATGGTGTCGCCGGTGGCGGTGGGGGTTCGGTCCTCGGTTCTCAACGAGCTCGGCTGGGGGGACGGTTCGAAGGTCTCCTGGGCGCAGATCGGGGATGCGGCGTCGGCCGGGAAGCTGGCGTACGGGATGGCGGACCCGTCCCGGTCGAACTCGGGCTTCTCGACGCTGGTGGCGGTGGCGTCGGCGTTCTCGGGTGCGGGGGCGGCGCTGACCGAGGGGGACGTGCAGAAGGCGGCGCCGCAGTTGAAGCAGTTCTTCACCGGCCAGAAGCTGACGTCGGGTTCCTCGGGCTGGCTGGCGCAGGCGTACACCCGGGCGGAGCCGGGCAAGGTCGGGGCGCTGGTGAACTACGAGTCGGTGCTGCTGTCGGTGAACAAGTCGCTGGCGGCGGACCAGCAGTTGACGGTGATCCGCCCGGTGGACGGGGTGGTGTCGGCGGACTATCCGCTGTCGTTGCTGTCCTCGTCCGCGCAGCGGGAGCGGGACTCCTTCCAGCGGTTGACGGCGTACCTGTTGAAGGAGGACGTGCAGAAACGGATCTCCGAGGTGACGTTGCGCCGCCCGGTGGCGCCGGGGGTGTCGCCGGCGGCCGGGCTGCCGGCGGACCGGCGGCGGGAGCTGCCGTTCCCGGGGAGCCGGGCGGTGGCGGACGGGCTGCTGGCCTCGTACCAGAACGAGCTGCGGCGGCCGTCGCGGACGGTGTACGTGCTGGACACCTCGGGGTCGATGGAGGGTTCGCGGATCTCGGCGCTGAAGTCGGCGCTGGGCCGGTTGACGGGGGCGGACGACACCCGGGCGGTGCGCCGGTTCCGGGACCGCGAGGAGGTGACGCTGATCTCCTTCGCGTCGAAGGTGAAGTGGGCGAGGACGCACGCGGTGCCGGCCTCGGGGAGCAAGCCGGGCCCGGAGGCGGAGCTGGCGTCGATCAACGCGGACGTGCAGTCGCTGGCGGCGTCGGGGGGTACGGCGCTGTACGACTCGCTGGAGGAGGCGTACCGGGTGATCGACCGGCAGCAGTCGGCGGCGGGGGACGACCGGTTCACGTCGATCGTGCTGATGACCGACGGGGAGAGCAACGAGGGGGCTTCGGACGGGGACTTCAAGCGGTTCCACGACGGCCTGCCGTCCGGGCAGAAGTCGATCCCGGTGTTCCCGATCAAGTTCGGGGAGGCGGCGGTGGGCCAGTTGCAGGGGATCGCGGACGTGAGCGGCGGCAAGCTGTTCGACGGGTCGGGTTCGCTGGACGGGGTGTTCGAGGAGATTCGTGGCTACCAGTGACGGGTTGGGCCGGCGGGTGCTGCGGTACCTGGAGTCGGCCCGGAACCTGGTCGGCTGCGGGGGCGGCGCGGTGGGGCTGGGGCTGCACTTCGCCGGGCTGGGCGGGGCGTGGTGGCCGGCGGTGGTGGCGGGGCTGTACGGGGCGGGCGCGCTGCTGACGCCGGGCCCGCGGACGGAGCCGCCCGTCGTCCTGCCCGTCGTCCTGCCAGTGGAGCCGCCCGTCGATCCGCTGGCGCCTCCGCTGGTGCCTCCGCTGCCGTCGACGCCCAGGCCGGAACCGGAGCCCGCACCGGAGCCCGCACCGCGGCCCGATCCCGAGCTCGCGGCGCTGGCCGACTACCTGGCCACGGTGCCGCTGCCGGATTCGGCCGGTGTGGCGGGCCTGCTGGCGGCGCTGGGCGCGACGGAGCCGGGGCCGGTGGCCGAGGAGATCGTGCGGCACCGGCTGCCGGTGGCGGTGGCCGGCTACCTGCGGGCGCTGACCTGGCGGCCGTGGGCGGGGCCGGACGCGCCGGACCCGGAGGCGGAGCTCGGCCGCGAGGTGCGCCGGCTGGTCGCGGAGCTGAACTGAGGGGCCTGCCTGAAAAAGCCCAGGCAGGCCCAGGCCGGAACCCCTTACCACCCCACCCTCCGCGCACCCCCGTCACGAACGAGTCGCCAAGATCTCACCTGCTGGAAACGTCGGAGGGCTATTCACCGGCCGGGCCCGCACGGCACACTTCTACGCGCGTCCTTCTACGCGCGTCGATGCGCGTCGGCACGCCACCCGAACACCAGTTGACGGTCCATCGGCCCGTCAGTCCCCACCCGGGAGAGTCGTCCATGCCCCTGAACCGCCGTGACTTCGTCACCCGGTCCGCCGCCACCGCCGCCGGCGCCGCCCTGACCGGCGGAGCAGTCGTCGCCGCCGCCCCCGCCGCCGTGGCCGCCGAGCCGGCTCCGGCGGCCGCCAAGGGCAAGCGCAAGGGCCGCAAGCAGGCCTTCACCGTCATGGGCACCACCGACCTGCACGGCCGGGTGCTCAACTGGGACTACTTCACCGACGCCGTGTACGCCGACAAGGCGCACAACGACGTCGGCCTCGCCAAGATCTCCACCCTGGCCAACCAGGTCCGCGAGGAGAAGGGCTGGGACCGCTGCCTGCTGATCGACTCCGGCGACATCATCCAGGGCACCCAGCTGACCTACTACTACGCCCGGATCGAGCCGATCGCCACCGACGGCGACAACGTGCCCGACCACCCGATGGCCGTCGCCATGAACCTCATGGGCTACGACGCCGCCGCGCTCGGCAACCACGAGTTCAACTACGGCATCCCCACCCTGAAGGCCTTCGAGGACCAGCTGGAGTTCCCGCTGCTGGGCGCCAACGCGCTGCACGCGAAGAACGAGAAGCCGGCCTTCAAGCCGTACGTGATCAAGGAGGTGTGGCTGGACGAGGACACCCCGCTGAAGGTCGGCATCCTCGGCCTCACCAACCCGGGCATCGCGATCTGGGACAAGGCCAACGTCACCGGCAAGATGGTCTTCCCGGGCATCGTCGAGACGGCCGCCAAGTACGTGCCCCGGATGAAGGCCGCGGGCGCGGACGTCATCGTCGTCTCCGCCCACTCCGGCATCGACGAGCCGACCACCTACGGCGACCAGCTGCCCTGGCCCGAGGACGCCTCCGGTGAGATGGCCGAGACCGTTCCGGGCATCGACGCGGTGCTGGTGGGCCACACCCACAAGGAGGTGGCGCAGCGGCTGATCGTCAACAAGAAGACCGGTAAGACCGTGGTGCTCTCCGAGCCGCTGTGCTGGGGCCAGCGCCTGAGCTGCTTCGACTTCGACGTCGAGTTCGCCGACGGCGCGTGGAAGGTCCTCTCGGTGTCCTCGCGGGTGCTGAACTCCAACACCGTGCCGGAGAACCCGGAGATCGTGGACGCGCTGACCGAGCAGCACAAGAAGGTCGTGGCGTACGTCAACCAGCAGATCGGCACCTGCAAGACGGACCTGTCGATCGCCGAGGCGCGGTTCCGGGCGACTCCGATCATCGACCTGATCGGCCGGGTGCAGGCGGACGCGGTGAAGGCGGCGCTGGCGGGCGGGCAGTACGCCAACCTGCCGGTGCTGGCGCAGGCGGCGCCGTTCAACCGGACGGCGCTGATCCCGGCGGGCCAGGTGAAGCTGCGCGACGCGGCGGGTCTGTACATCTACGAGAACACCCTGGAGGCGCGCGTCCTGACGGGTGCGCAGCTGAAGGACTACCTGGAGTTCTCGGCCAAGTACTACAACCAGCTTGCCCCGGGCGCGCCGGTCGACAAGGACGCGCTGACCGGCGCGGAGACCACGCCGGACTACAACTACGACTCGCTGTACGGGCTGAGCTACGACATCGACATCGCGCAGCCGAAGGGCCGGCGGATCGTCAACCTGTCGTTCCAGGGCAAGCCGATCGACCCGGCCGCGCAGTTCGTCCTGGCGGTCAACAACTACCGTGCCAACGGCGGCGGCAACTTCCCGCACGTGGCGCAGGCCAAGCTGGTCTGGTCGAACTCGGACGAGATCCGCAACACGATGATCGCCTGGGTGAAGGCCAAGGGCGTCATCGACTTGGCCGACTTCTTCACCGACTCCTGGCGCCTGGTGCGCGCCGGCCAGCCGGTGTTCTGAGCACCCCATTCGAAGGCCGTCGGCGCGGGACGAACCGTCCCGCGC
>NZ_JBHXMU010000006.1:163356-206820 GCF_042720685.1 Kitasatospora sp. NPDC058492 | reverse complement strand
CCGTTGTTGCGGGAACCGCCCACGTCCAGGCACATCTCTCGGTCGGTTCCGATGGTGTCCTTGACCTTGATCTGGCCGCTGTCGATGACGAAGTTCTGGTTGCCGAAGCCGGGGCTCTGGCACTGCCAGATCTTGACGTGGTCGCCGTTGTTGCGGGAACCGCCCACGTCCAGGCACATCTCTCGGTCGGTTCCGATGGTGTCCTTGACCTTGATCTGGCCGCTGTCGATGACGAAGTTCTGGTTGCCGAAGCCGGGGCTCTGGCACTGCCAGATCTTGACGTGGTCGCCGTTGTTGCGGGAACCGCCCACGTCCAGGCACATGGTGTTGGTGGCCACGCGGGGCGCGGCGACGGCAGCCGTGGGCGCCGTCAGGGCGATCAGGCCGGCGGCGGCCAGGGCAGCGAGCGCGGTGGTGGAACGGGACATGATGTACCTCCGCAGGTGCGCCGACGGGTGTCGGCTCTCGGTGGGGTGGTCGGACCTGGGCAGGCCTGCCGGAAGGTGTAGCCGGCAGGTCCTGCCTGGTATGGGCAAGGTTCGCAGCGGTCAGTTGCGACACGCCCGGGTACGAACCACAGTCATTCCATAGGGCGACATATGGTTTGAAACCCGGTCACCACTTGGGCAGAGACCGGAGCGCGGCGGCTGAGCGATCCTTTATGGGTGCCGTGGCTGCGACGGCCGTAACGGAACGTCAGGCCTTCGGCCTGCTCGGTGAAGGTCCAGCGCGGGCGCGCAGGGGTCGAAGCCAGGGCGCGGCGGGGGTGGTGTGCGCCGTGCCGGGGCGTGGCTACGCCGCTTCGGGCCGGCGGGTGTCCAGCCAGGCGCGGTAGCGGCCCAGGGCCTCGCGCTGCTGGAGCTGTTCGACGAGCAGGGCCACGGCCGGGCGGGTGCCGGGGGCGGGAGCCCGGCCGGAGGCGAGCGCCTTGTCGGACCAAGTCACCGGGCGCAGGGCGCGGTTGGCCGGTGAGCCGCCCCAGGCATCGGTGCGGGTGTTCACCAGCGGGGAGAGGAACTGGGAGAGCAGCCACCTGACCGGGCCCAACGGCGCGGCGCCCGGCCCCTGGTGGGCCGGGCGCCGCGCGGTTCGGTCCCGCAGGCCATCGCGGCGCCGGCTCAGGAGAGTTCCAGGGCCTGTCCGATCGGGAGACAGTTCAGCTGGCTCAACCCGCCCGGCCGCCGTACTACTCGAACACGAATCGGAACGTCTGGCCCTTGTGTCCGTAACCCGGGCTGCCGAAGTCGGCCGTCACGTTGCGGTGGTCGCCCTTGCCGTCGTAGACGAAGACGACCGCCTCCTTGCTTTCGTCGGTGTACATGGTGTTCCAGATCTGGAACTTGGCCTGGCCATCGCTGAAGTTCTTGAGCTTGGCCCAGTCGCCCTGGTTGATGGTGCAGTTGTTGAACACGACTGGGCCGAGGAACTTCACGCCGCCAGTGACGCCGGACGTCGTCATCTTCTGCACGTTGTTGTCCCTGTACCAGACGTCGAGGTCCCCGTTGGCCGTCAGGAGTCCGCCGACGGTGAGGGCGTCGGCGATGGTGACGCTGTTTCCGGTGAGGACCTCGGTGTCGCTGTTGATGCTGAGCTTCACGCTGGAGGGGCCTCGCAGGTCCCGGATCCGGACGATGGCGTCGGCGCCGATGGCGTTGAGGTTGCCGTCGACGGTGAGGTCGCTGGTGACATGGGCGCCGTACAGGGTCACGGGCTTGGTGCGGTCGCCGCCGTACACGGTCCCCGCGGCGTGGATCTCACCGCCGACCTCCAGCGTCTGCGCGCAGTGCAGGCCCTGGACGTTGCTCTGCCCGGACACCTGGACGTCCCCGTTCACCGTCAGGGTGCCGAGTGTGAGGTCGGGCTTGTCCACGGTGACGTTGGTGTGCAGGTAGTGGGTGACGGTGTGGCCGTCGGTGGTGAGGCTGGCCCGCAGGTGGAAGGTGGCGTCGCGGGTGAGTGTCGGGGAGGTCCAGGTGCGGGTGTTGGTGACGTCGTAGGACTTGTTCTCGTGGAGCATGGTGTAGGCGGCGCCGTGGGAGGCGGTCCAGGTCAGGGTGACGGTGTTGCCGTTGGTCACGGTGGTGTGGCCGTCGTCGAGGAACGCGGGTGTCAGGTCGCTGAACTGGAAGCCCGGGAAGCACTTGCCGAGTTGGAACTCGGCCGTTCCCTTGGAGGTGTCGCCCTCGTCGTCCTGGGTCCTCTCCAGGATGTCGAGGGTGGTGACGCCGATCTCGCCGTTGACGGCGATGTTGGTGAGCTCGAACAGCACGGCCTTGTCGGTGACTTCGACGTAGCCCTGGTCGCCGGTGGGCACGGCGAGGAAGGTGCCGTCGTCCTCGCGGGCGAAGGTCCAGTCGGCGCCGGGGGTCACCGTGGCGTGGATCTGGTCCAGGTGTTCCGTGAGGGCGCCGGCGCCGGTGCCTGCGACGAGGGTGAACTTGACGGAGACGACGCGGACCGGGTCGGGGCCGGGGTTGGCGGCGGTGACGGAGATCGTGGCCGGGGTGGGCGTGGTGTCCGCCGGGGTGATCTCCAGGGGCGAAGGTGCGGTGGTGACGAGGTAGTTCAGGGCGGTGGAGGCGCTGGCTCCGGCGCGGACGAACACTGCTGCTCCTGGGTCGGTAATCCGTGGCTCTGTGGTTCGTGGATCGGTGGTGCGTGGGTCGGTGGTCACTGCTCGTCGGCGACCGCGCCGCGCAGGCGCAGTCGGCCGGTGCGGGCGCTGAGGGGGGCGGTCGGGGTCGGGATGTGGCCGGGGGTGCCGGCGGGTGCCAGCGGGCTGTCCTGCCAGCCGGTGGTGGTGGGTTCGGCCCAGCTCCAGTCGCCGTGGCGGGCCGGGGGGCGGGGCAGGACCCAGCCGGTGGCGGGGCTGCCGTCGGCGCCGGTGACGCCTTGCGGGGTGGTCAGGACCGGGCCGAGGCGGAAGGAGACCTCCATCCGGGAGAGCGCGGTGCTGACGAACTCGGCGGGGACGGTGAAGACGGAGACCGGCAGGATGTCGCTGACCGCGTGGACGGCGCCCCGGGGGTCGGCGAGCAGGGTGAGGTACTGCGGGGTGCCGGCGGTGGTGAGCGGGAACCCGGTGCCGATGCCGGCCAGGTAGGACGGGGCGTCCGACGGCAGGTGGACGGTGTGCAGGGTGGTGTAGTCGTCGCCGCTGGTGTAGCCGATCAGGCCGTCGGCGAGGTTCTCCAGCGCGCCGAGCCGCACGCCCCACCGGTAGTCCAGGGAGGCCGGCCGGGGCGCGGTGCTGCTCGGGTCCAGGACGTACTGCCACTGTTCCCAGCTGGGGTCCATGACCGGCGGTCCGTCGAGTTCGAGGGCCAGCCGGGTGCGCAGCAGGGCCAGGGGCCGACCGGCGAGCACGGTCATGGTGGTGTCGTCCCAGCCGCCGAGCGGGTTGACGGTGTAGAGGGTCTCGTCGACGGCCTTCAGGGTGGCGGCCAGGGCCGACGGGCCGGCGTCGCGCAGGCCGGTCAGGAAGGAGGCCAGGTGCGGGAGTTCGGGGGCGAGGCTGTCCAGGGTGGGGTAGCTGGAGCCCGGTGCCGGGTCCCAGACGACCTGCTGCCGGCCGCCGTCGGTGTAGACCGTCCGGCACTGGCCGAGCGCGCCGCCGTCGGGGTCGAAGGCGGCGAGGGCGGCGTCGAGGTGGTTGGGCAGCAGCCAGCCGCAGACCGGGTTGACGCCCGCGTGCAGGTCGAGCACCTGGCTGTCGTCGGTGGCGCTGACGGCGTCGAAGCGGAGCCGGGCTCCTTGCAGGAGGCGGGGGCGCAGTTCGGCGTAGCGGTAGGGGAACTCCGGCAGGATCGTCGCGCCGTCGTCCGGGCGCACGCTGTCGGCCAGCACCAGGTGCTTCTTGTCGGTGTCGGTGGAGCTGCCGCTGCCCTGCGGGTTGATGGGGTCGGTGACCTGGCCGAACTGGTCGACGACCGCGATCCGGTCGAAGTAGAACTGGCCGGCGCGCAGGTGCGGGAAGTCCGAGGCGGGCCACTTGCCGCTGCGGGAGGGCAGGGCGCCGGGGACGGGGGTGGTCTGGTACTGGGAGCCGATCAGGGTGGCCAGGCCCTTGGCGTCGTCGGGGTGGGCGGCGAGGGCCGGGTCGCGCAGGGTGATGCGCGGGGTGAGTCCGTCGAGGGCCTGGCTGAGCAGGTCCCAGCCGGCCACCTGGTCGGCGAGTTGCTGGAGCTCGTCCTGGGGCGCGTCGGGGTGGGTGGCGCGGTACTGCTTGATCTGGGCGGCGAGGTTGAAGGTGGCGTGCGGGGTGAGGTAGATCCGCCCGGTGTAGGACTGGTAGGCCGGTGGGTCGGCCGGGCCGGTCTTCGTCCAGTGGTAGCGGGTGCCGTCGAACTGCCAGCAGTCGCCGTCGGCGGTGTCGTGCGGGATGGGGTAGTAGGACAGCTCGTAGAGCAGGTAGAGCGGCTTCCAGGGCTGCCGCCAGCTGCTGGTGCCCAGTGCCGGGAGGGTGCCGGTGACCCGCTGGTCGGGGTGGGCCACGGCGTCGGCGAGGGTGCCGGCGGCCTGGGCCTGGTCGAGCAGCCAGAACTCGCCGAGCAGGGTGGCGACGGTGGCGGCCTCGGACAGGTGGGTCAGGGGCGGCCCGGGTACGGCGGCCGGGGCGGGGGCGAGGCCGTTGCCCAGGTCGATGCCGGTCAGCAGTTGGTCCGGCGTGCGGCAGGGCAGTGCGGCGGTGAGGTCGGCCGGGGCCGGGGTCTTGATCCCGTTCAGCAGCACCACCGGGTCCTGCGCGTGGTGGAACTCGCCCAGCGGGGAGCGTTTGAGCGTGCAGGTCGGGTCGGCGCCGTGCGCGGCCAGGTAGGCCTGGGCGGCGGTGGCGAGGTCCTCGTCGGTGGCGCCCCAGGGGATCGGCTGCGGGTGCCCGGAGCCGGGATCGCGGCGGGCGGCGATGTCGGCCGCCAGTGCCGTGACCCGGGCGGCGAGGCTGTCCTGCTCGGTGGGCTTCAGGGTGGCGGGCAGCGTGTCGGTGTAGGCGTCAGGGACGTCGTCGAGGCGGTTGAGCCACCAGGCGCCGTACAACTTCCACTGGGTGTCGGCCAGTTGGCGCACCTGGTCGTCGTGGGCGGCCTGGTCGGTGTTGAGCTTGGCGCAGAGTTCGGTGCCGGCGGTGCCGTCCACCAGGTCCCAGGTGTAGCCGCCGTGGGTGGAGCCGAACCAGGCGCGGTGGATGGACTGGTCGACGGACTCGGTGCCCGCGTCGTCCAGGCCGTCGAGCAGGCCGTGCGCCAGCGCCTCCAGCCGGGCGGCGTCGTCGGCGTCGGTGCCCTTGGCCACCAGCAGGGCGGTGAGCGCGTCGACGGAGCTGTTGCCCACGGCGACGTCCACGTCCACGCCCTGGGGGCGGTCCGAGGCGGGCACGCTGCCGGTCTTGTCCCAGCTCAGGCCCAGCACCTGGCCGGTGTAGAGGGTGCGGTCGGTGGGCGGGGTGTCGGCGGTGGGGTCGGCGGCCAGGGCCCAGCCGAGGGCGGCCAGGCTGGTCGCCTCGTGCAGCGGGTCGGCGCCGGGTGCGGAGTACCAGCCGGTGACCAGGTAGCCGAGGGTGTCCTGGTCCGCGACGCCCGCGAGGTCGTCGTGCAGGGAGAGCACGTTCTCGTTGAAGGGCTGGAAGGCGGAGAAGGTGAGCAGGCCCGGCCCGGCGGCGGTGACGTACGGGTCCTGGGTGCCGCTCTCGCCCGGCCAGTCGGCGGCGGCGGTGCGCCGTCCGATGTGGACGCTCCTGGCGGTGCCGGGGCGCAGGTAGGGGGTGGTGGCGGTGGCGGTGTCGCCGTCGGCGGGCAGCCAGTCGCTCTCGATCACCCAGGAGTGGGCGGTGCGGTCGGTGGCCGGGCCGCTGTAGCGGACGACCAGCCATCGGTTGGGTACCAGCGGGAAGGTGGTGTCGCCGGTGTCCGGGTCGTGTGCGCCGTTGCGCAGGGCCTGGGGCAGCTGCCACTGGAGGTAGACGCCGCCTGCGGTGGTGTCGGTGTTCCAGTGCGCGGCCTGGTTGTTGTCGAAGGGCTCGCCCTCGGGCGGGAGGTTCTGCGCCAGCAGGTTGAAGTTGGCCTGCCAGCGGATGAACGGCACGCTGGAGCGGACTTCGTCGTTGACCGCCAGGGCGTCGACCTGGACCGGGACGATCAGCGGTCCCTTGTCGTCGTTCGGCATGGTGCTCGCTTTCGTCAGGATCGCTGGAGGGTCATCGCTGGAAGGTCATCTGCTGGGCCGCCTTGACCATCTGGATCGCCCAGCCGGCCGCGCTGAGGCCGCCCTCCTGGGCATGGTCGCCGAGGGCGGTGGTGATGGCGTCGCCGATCCGGGCGACGTCCAGCACCCGGGTGTCCGGGTTGAGGTAGCCGCTGACCTGCGGCAGCTCGACGCCCGGCAGCGTGATGCCGATGCCGTCGCCCTTGAGGTTGCGCAGGTGCAGGACGTCGCCGTCCTGGATGCCGAAGTGCAGGCCCTGGGGCGGCTCCGCCACCACGAGCCGGTCCACGATGCCGTCGGCCAGCACCAGCAGCACGTCCTCGCCCACCGTGTCGGCGCGCAGCACCGTCAGTTCGTCCTCGCCGGCGTACAGGTGCATGCGCAGGGCGGGCCAGCCGGGCACCAGGCAGGAACGGACCAGGAAGCCCGAGAGGCGGGCGGGCAGGTCGGTGAGGGCGTCGTGCAGCAGCGTGCTGAGGTCGCTGTCCAGGCTGCCGGCGATGCCGATGCTCAGCGCTCCGTCGACGAGGGCCGTCTGCCAGGCCCGGTCGACGTAGCAGAAGCGCAGGCTCTCGTTGGGCAACAGCTCCTGGCGGGGCACGAGCTGTTCGAGGGGCACCGGGTGGAGCAGGGCCAGGCGGTCCAGCCAGTCCAGCACCGGGTTCGCGGCGTCGGCGGTCGCCGCCCGCAGTGCCTCGCGTGCCTCGGGCCGGGCCAGTTGGCCGCGCAGCCACGGCGCGGCGGCCTGGAGGGGCGGGGCCGGTCGCGCCTGGGCCAGCCGCGGGCCGGCGGCGGCCTGGTCCAGCGGGCTCGCCAGCGCGGTGGTGAGGGTGTGGGCGAGGCCGCCCAGGGCGCTCGCCTCGAACGCCTGCCGGGCCGGGCGGGTGCCGATCGCCGCGGCCGCGCCCGCGTGGTCGGTCGCGGCCCGGGTGCCGGCGAGGCTGCCGCTGCCAGCCCGGCTGCGGGCGGCGAGCATCCGGCCCGCGCCGGCCCGGGCCACCGTGCGCCAGGCCATCAGCGCGGGCGGGAACTGCGGGTCCGCGAGCGCGAGGGAGCGGCCCAGGGTCCACGCGGCGGCGTAGCTGACGTCGAAGAGGCCGTGCTCCTCCAGGTACACCAGCCGGGCGTCCGCGTTCGCGCTGTGCTCCACGGTCTGCGGGAGCGGCTGGGTGGGCAGCGGGGTGAGCGGGCCCCGGTACCAGGCGTAGCTCTGCTCGCCCGAGTCGAGCTGGTGGGCCAGCGGGGTGTAGCCCTGGGTGAGCCGGTCGCCGGCCTCGCCGGTGGCGCCGTTCGGCGGCAGCCGCAGCCCCAGCGCGGCGGCGTCCTGGCTGCCGGGTGCGGCCAGGTTCTCGACGAGGGTGCCGAAGTGCGCCCCGGAGTCCGGCAGGGAGCGGAACGACCAGGACCGCAGCGAGACCAGGCGCAGCGGCGCGCTCGCCACCGTGCTGCCGTCGAGGTACGCGGCGAAGCCCTCCAGGGAGACCAGGTGGGCCGTGTACTGGCCGCCGGTGGTGGTGGGGAAGCGGTTGCCCACGACCACCGCGTGCAGCCCCTCGTAGGACGGGCCGTCGCGCAGCGTGTGCCACCAGCGGGGCGGGGTGGCGCGGTGGACGCCGCGCAGCGAGCGGGCCCGGGTGCGGTCGCCGCGTGAGCGCGCCCCGCTGGGCTCGTCCTCGCCGCGCCGCAGGTGGACGAGCCGGCCCAGCTCCCCGGTCCGCGGGGCGATCGCGGCGAACAGCTGCGGGGGGACGTCGATCGTCCGGCACTCGGTGGCCTGGTCCGGCTGTTCGACGTCGGTCAGCGCGGGGGCGATGGCCTCGGTGGCGGGGGTGTTCAGCAGGTCGGCGACGGTCGTCGTCTCGGTGCGGCCGGTGGCGGACGGGTCGCCCGGCAACTCGCCCTCGGCGAAGAGGAGCACCGCCAGCCAGGGCACGGTCGGCTGCCCGGGGGTGGGCGGCGCCCCCGTGAGGGTGCGCTCCCAGGGCAGTGGCGGGGTGTCCAGGGTGATGTGCGGCAGCAGCTGGTCGAAGGTGCCGGTGGCGCCGTCGGTGGGGTACACCCCGTGCACCGCGCCGTCGGGCAGCGCGAACCGCGCGGCCTGCACCTCAAGGGTGCGCACCACCGGCGTGGCGAAGTAGTCGCCGGTGTCCAGGCCGTCGATGGCGTGCCCGGTGGTGATCTGGTAGGTCCCCGCCTCCAGGGCCGGTACGAGGCTGTCGTGGAACTCCAGGCCGCCGGCGGTTCCGGAATCTTGACTGAGCATCAGGTGGTCACTTTCCGGTCGGGACGAGAAGCGGCTCGGCGGCCAGGTCGCCGCGGGCGAGGTCGGCGTAGCCGCTCAGCGGGCCGGCGGGGTCGAGCAGGTACCCGAGCCCGCCGAGCTGGGCGCGCAGGGCCTCGCGCTTCGTGGCGGTCGAGGGGGCGGCGATGCCGCTGTCGGCGGCGGTGATGGCGGCCACGGTCTGCGTGCTCGTCTGTGCCACGGGGCCGGCGGCGGCCGCTCCCGCGTCCAGGGGCAGGGCGCCCTGGGGCAGCAGCGGGTCGAGGTCCAGGACGCCGGGGGCGACCGTCAGCTGTCCGCCGAAGGCCGGTGCCGGGACGGTGACCGTCAGGCCGGTCAGCCGGCCGGGCAGCAGCCCGGTGCCGTTCAGCGAGCTCTCGCCCGGGCCCCACAGCGACTGCGGCACGTTGGAGCGCACCGGCTCGGCGCTCCAGGTGGAGTGGTCGACCTGCTGGCCGTCCTTGGTGATCGTGACGCTGTGGGTGGACGTCAGGTCGCCCTGCTGCATCGGGCGGATGTGCAGCGGGTCCTCGTCCGGTGTCACGGCGGCGCCGCCGAAGAGCACCTTGCTGGCCGGCACCGCCGAGGAGGTGACGAAGCTGAACCCGTGGGTGGAGGCGTACCAGGGGCCGGCGTCCGTTGCGTCGTCGCCCACCCGGGCGAGGGACGAGGGCGCGGTGGGCTTCCAGGACAGCCCGGCGACCGGATTGGCCTGCACAGCCTGCTGTTTGGGCGGCAGCTGGGACTGGAAGTCGGTCCAGGGGACGGGCGGCAGGTGGTCCGGGCGGCTCTTGCCGAAGCCGATGTGGAAGCTGATGAACCACAGGTGGACGGTGGCGTTGCCGCCGATGGGCGGGCCCCACAGCTCCACGTCCACCCCGAGTTCCAGGCTGATCGTGATGTGGACGAACCAGACGTGGAGGGAGAACCGCACCCCGATGCTGACGCCCATGGCGACGTCGAAGAAGAACGGCGACCACTGGATCAGCGCGTCCAGGTGCGCGGTGAACCAGGCCCGCAGCGGACCGGTGTCGAAGACCAGCGCCAGCGCGCCGCCCAGCATCGCCGCGTGCGGGGTGATGGCCGCGTACGCCTGAGCGGTCAGGGTGAGGGTGTTGCTGATCGACCACTTGATCCCCAGCCGGGGTACGGCGGGGTAGTGGCCGGGCTTGACGAACGCCGGGTGGTAGCCGCCGACGGAGACCACGAAGTCCCCGGCGTGCGGGCTCGGAGGCACCCAGACGCAGAGCGCGAGGCCGCCGGTGGGCTTGCAGTTCTTGTCCAGGATGTAGGACTTGTCGGTCAGTTGGGCCGTCAGGGAGAGCAGGCCCTCGCTCTGCCGGTACAGCGCCTCGGCCGCGATCTGGATCCGTGCCACCTTCGGATCCTTGCCCGCCTTCTGCTCGGCCGCCGTCAGCTTGGGGAAGTCGAACTCCCCGAGCCCCAGCAGCGCGATCACCAGGGACTCGCCGAACTCGACCAGCGCCATGGAGCGGAAGTCGGCCAGCTCGAACATCGTCCAGTGCAGGCCCGCCGCGACCCAGATCTCGCCGTCCTTGGGCGCGACCCAGGGCTTGAGCCCGCCGGTCAGCGTGTCCAGCACCTTCATCGGGGTCGAGTCGGCGCCGCCGGTCAGGTTGAGCAGGGGGAAGGTGTCCACCTCGGTCAGCGCCGGGACGCGGACCTCGCTGTGGTAGCCGAAGCCCAGGGAGACGTCCTTGACCCGGAAGGGCGGCGGGCCGAAGCCGGCCTCCGGGTTGGTGCCGGTGCCGAGTTGGCCGAAGAGGAAGAGCGAGAGCGTGCCGTCCGCCTTGCGCGCGTAGGAGCCGGCGATCCCGACGCTGATCACGGGCGCCGTCAGCATGCCGTCGCCGTCGTACCGCACCGGCCAGTCCGGAGTCGGGTTCGTGCGCAGCGCGCCGCCCAGCGCGATCGGGTCCGCCTTCGCGCTGATGCCCAGGCCCTTGAGCACGGGGGTTGCCTTGCCGGGGTCGGCCAGCGGAATGCTGACCCCGAAGCCGCTCGCCTCGAACGTCAGCGCGCGGGCGTTGATGCTGAAGTCCGCGGAGACCTGGATCGCGCCCTTGGCGTAGCCGAGGTTGAGCTTGCCCAGCCGGAACGGGCCGCTGGACTCCGCCTTCGCCGGCTGGTCGGCCTTGCCGCTGGGCCCCTTGTCCTGCGGCAGGGCGGCCCAGGTGCGCGAGGCCTCGCCGAGCCGGACCTTCACGGCCTCCCGGGGCGTGCCGCCGAGGTCGTAGGCCAGGGACGCCGTGACCCCGCTGTCCAGCGGGCCGGCCGGGAGCTCGGGCGCGTTTCCCACGGGGAAGTCGGCCTTGACCGCCTTGAGTGCCTTGTTGAGGTCCGCCACCTCGGTGTCGTCCAGCCCCTCCGTGATGAACAGCAGGGCCACGTGCTGCATCACCAGGTCGTCGGCCGGCGGCACCAGCGCCTTGATGATCGGCAGCCCGGACAGCGACAGCTTGACGGCCGCCTGCACCACGCCGAGGTAGCGCCTGCCCGCGTCGCCGCGGTCCTGGATCAGCAGCGCCCAGGCCACGCTGGAGGCCGGGGCTCCGCCGCTCAGGGCGGCGCTCCCGGACAGCACCAGGGTCTTCGTGTCCTGGACGTAGCGGAGCCAGACGTCGGTGAGGTGGAAGCCCAGGTCCGCGGGCAGGGCGCAGCCGAAGGACTGCGTGACGTCCGGCAGCTCGCCGCCGCCGGCGCCGTCCGGCACCAACGGGCCGGCGCCGTCGACCGGCAGGCGGTAGGCGGCGCCGTTGAGCGTGCAGCCCAGGACGGCGCCGACGTCGCCGCCGCGCAGGACGAACCTGGGCTGGGTGAAGCCGAACTTGGACAGGTAGGTGAAGTCCTCGGTCGCTGCTGCCGTGGTGAAGGTCCACAGGCTCAGGGTGAACACGATGTCGAAGCCGACGAGTTGCTTGCCGTCGGCGTCGGCCGTGAAGGCCACCGTGACCGGCAGGCCGGCCGCTGCCCCCAGCGCGGCGGTGCCGTGGACCGTCAGGGCGTCGCTGTCGGCGGTCGCCTTGCCGACCTTCAGCGAATCGCCGAGGTGGCGCGAGACCAGATCGGCCGCCCCGAGTTCCTCGCCGGTGATCTCGAACGTTTTGCCCTGGCTGCTTGCCAGCCGCTGCCGTAGTTCGTCGATGCTCAGTGTCATCAGCCGGTCGGCCTCCCGCCCTGGTTGTGTTCCATCCGGTCCCGGCCCCCCGGCCTGCCCGACCGGTCGGGCGTCCCCGTCATCGGCCCATTCCGGTTCGGGACATGACAATTGAGCCCCCCTGGATCAACCAGGGCGACAACGGCCGTGCGCACCAGGGGCCTTGACTCGCCAGGTCCGGAGTGCACGTCCGACACGGGACTGTCGCAGCGTATCCGAGGCGTGCGCGGATAGTGACGGAACGATCCGATCTTGGCCGATATGCATCGCCTACGGCCGAGTTCGACAGGCGCCGTAGACCGCGCAGAGAGAGCCGAACCGTCGGCATCTTCCCGTCTCATGGCGATAGCGATAGACCGGAGCCATCCCACGTCTGCAAGGAAGGCGACACCGATGACCCTGATCGAGAGCCCCGTCGTGACCATCGAGTCCGGCAGCGTCCGAGGCACCGTCGAGGACGGCGTCGCCGCCTTCCGCGGCATCCCCTACGCTGCCTCGCCCGTGGGCGAGCGGCGCTTCGCCGCCCCCGTGCCGCACCCCGCCTGGCCGGGCGTCCGGAACGCCGA
Source organism: Kitasatospora sp. NPDC058492 (assembly GCF_042720685.1). Classification (NCBI taxonomy): domain Bacteria; kingdom Bacillati; phylum Actinomycetota; class Actinomycetes; order Kitasatosporales; family Streptomycetaceae; genus Kitasatospora; species Kitasatospora sp. NPDC058492. The sequence goes on along the minus strand of NZ_JBHXMU010000006.1, from coordinate 194,597 downwards.
CCGCCCGGGCCCGTCCGTCCCGCAGGGCCCCTCCCGGCTCGAAGCGGTCATGGGGCCGCGCACCCCCGACTGGGACGAGGACGGCTGCCTCACGCTGAACGTGTGGACCCCTCGTCCACCTGCGGACGGGTCCGCCCCGGACGCCCTGCCCGTCCTGGTGTGGTTCCACGGCGGCGGGTTCACCAGCGGGTCCGGCGGCTGGGACTGGTACGACGGCCGGCACCTGGCCGCCGCCGGCCGGGCCGTCGTCGTCACCGCCAACTACCGACTCGGCTCGCTCGGCTACCTCTACCTGCCGGACCTCGGCATCGAGAACCTCGGCGCCCAGGACCAGGCCGCCGTCCTCGCCTGGGTGCGGCGCAACATCGCGGCCTTCGGCGGCGACCCCGGCAGCCTCACCGTCGGCGGCCAGTCCGCCGGGGCGTTCTCCGCCCTCTACCTCGCCGTCTCCCCGACCACCGGCCCGCTCGTCAACCAGGTCATCACCCAGAGCGGTCCCTTCGGGCTCGCCCCGCAGGACCCCGAGGAGGCGAGCGACCACGCCCGGCGCTTCCTCGGCATCCTCGGCCTCCTCGGCCCGGACGGCACCCGGGACCGGGGTGCCGCGCTGCGCGCCGTCCCGGCCGACCGGCTCCTGGCCGCCTACCAGCAGCTCTCCCGCGACGCCGCCCGCCCGGGCAGCGTCGCCCCGCCCATGTACCCCGTCCTCGGCGCCCCCGGGATCCCCTCGACGTGGCAGCAGGCGGTGGTCGACGGACGCCTCGACGGCAAAGGCCTGCTGACCGGCACCACCAGGAACGAGATGACCTCCTTCTTCGCCTTCGACCTCCGCATCCGGGAGATCACCGCCGACCGGGCCCGCTCGATCGCGGCCGGCCAGGCCGACCGCGGCGACGAACGGTACGACCGCATCGCGGCCCGGCAGCCGAACGCGACCCCGGCCGACATCCTCACCGAGTTCGAGACCGGGCTCGTCTTCCGTGACGACACCCTCGCCATCGCCGACCGCCACGCCGCGGCCGGAAACCCGACCTACGTCTACCGGTTCGACCGCGCCCCGGTACCCGACCCCGCAGGCCTGGGCGCCGCGCACTGCGTCGAACTCCCCTTCTTCTTCGACACCTTCGACGCCTACCCCGACAGCCCCATGCTCGGCGAGGCCACCGCCGCCGTCCGCTCGCTCGGCGACACCTTCTCCCGCGCGATCGCCGCCTTCGTCGCCACCGGCCGCCCCGCCGCGGACCAGTGGCACCCCTACGAACCCGCCGATCCGGCGACTGTCCGGTGCTTCGGCTGACACCGGCCGCGCCCGTCCCGAGGGCGGGGAACAGCCGCAGGCCGCAGGCCCTACCGCCCGGGCCCGGTCCAGGGTCTCCCTGTCCCGGCCGACCCCCGGCCGGACGGGCAGGTCAGGCCAGGAAGTGGTCGTGCCGGCCGTAGAGTTCGGCCCATTCCGCGTCGCTCATCGGGCGTTTTCGGGCCGCGATCTCCGCGATCTCCTCGAAGAACGATTCACGTGGCACGCCGGGCACGAAGAGCATCAGCATCGAGGTCGGCTCGTTGGACTCGTTGCGGAAGCCGTGCACGGCGCCCTCCGGCACGTGCAGGAAGTCACCCGCCTCGGCGTCGATCCACCGTTCGCCGTCGTACAGGCGCATGATCCCGGACAGGACGAAGAACGACTCGGACATGGTCCGGTGGAAGTGTGGAGCGGGGCCTGTCGGCCGGGGCCCCATGTCCAGTCGGTACAGGCCGAACGTCTTGTTGGCGGAGGGCGTGTCGACCAGGTAGTGGACTCTTGTGCCCCCCGCGCCGATCAACACGTCCGGCGCGGCGGCGCCGAACCGGAGATTTGCCGCATTCTCGCCCGATTCGCCCCAGTAGTGAGCCATTGGGTAGGACATGGCGGATTTCCCTTTCGAGACATTCGCGTGATTGGTCGGTGATCCGGTCCGTCGCCCCGGCGACGCATACGACGTGTGCCCGGCCGGCTGCCGACGGTGCCGGACAGGGCGGCGGCGTTCGGCCCGAGGGCGCCGAGCACGTCCGAAGCGCCCTGCGGGGCGGGGCCTGGCGGCTCCACCGGCTCTTCGTGCCCCGAGATCACCCAGGCGTCCGCAGGCCCCGGCGGCCCGATGAGGGCCATGGGTCCACGGTGCGCCGAGGCGGCCGTCGGCGCACCCGCAGCGGCCTGGCGGGGGACTGCCACAGCCAAGCGGGCCCCCGGCCTGCTGCCGAGGGCCCGCTTGGCGATCCCGCACCTCGCGGCTCGCTGCTACTGTGGGTCCAGATTCAACGGAATGCGCGAAAAATCGCTCCTGAATGGTGTTTCTGAGCGGCGCCCTCGCGGTGTTTGTTCCCTTCGGGGAACCCCAGTGCTTCCTTCGTGACCACAACGAAGGCAGAAGACTGTGCACCAGCACCGTGTCATCATCGCCGGCGCCGGACTCGGCGGCCTCACCCTCGCCCACGGGCTGCGCGCCCGCGGCTTCGACGTCGCCGTGTACGAGCGGGACCCGCACCCGGACGTGAGGCCGCAGGGCTACCGCGTCCAGCTCGACGAACCCGGGCTCGCGGGCCTGGAACACTGCCTGCCGGAGCACCTCTTCCGGCTGGGCCTGGCGACCGCGGCCTCGCCGCCCGCCCGGGTCTCCGTCCGCGACCGCCACCTGGGCACGCTCGCGGGCCGGCCCACCGCGCCGGACCCCGACCCCGCCGGCGGCGCGGCCCGCCCGTACCGCTCGTACGCGTTCAACCGGCCGACGCTGCGCCAGATCCTGCTCTCCGGCCTGGCGGACACCGTGCGCTACGGCGCGGAACTGCTGAGCTGGCAGAGGGAGCAGGACGGAACGGTCACCGCGCGGTTCGCCGACGGCCGCAGCGCGAGCGCCGACCTGCTGGTCGGCGCGGACGGGGTCGGATCGGCGGTACGCCGACAGCTGCTGCCGCACGCCCGGGTCGAGGACGCGGGACTGCGCCTGATCTACGGCAGGATTCCGCTGGATGGGCTGGGTACCGGGGTTGGAGAGGCCGGAGGGGCGGAGGCGGCCGCGCTGCCGCCATGGGTGTTCGACAGCATCTTCACCGTGGTGACCGGTGGGCAGGGAAGTCCGCACGTCGGGTTCGGGCCCGTGCGGTTTGCCCGCCCTCCCGGCGCCGCCGGCCCGGCACACACACCGCCCGTCCCCCTCACCCCCGTCGGCGACTACGTCGCCTGCCTGGTGGGAGCACCGGTGGACCACCCCGCCATGCCCTCGTTCGAGGCGCTGCGCGGTCTCGACGGCCCCGCCCTGCGCGAGCTGGCCGGACGCCTGGTGGGCGACGACTGGCACCCCGACGTGCACCGCCTCCTGGACCGCTGGGAGACCGACTCGCTGTTCCCGCTGCGCATCTCCACGGCGAGCCCCGTACCGCCGTGGGAGCCGGGCCCCGTCACCCTGCTCGGGGACGCGATCCACGCCATGAGCCCGGTGCTGGCGATGGGCGCGAACACCGCGATCCGCGACGCCGCCGAGCTGACGCGGGCCCTGGCCGGGGCCGCGGCCTCCGGCGCGCCGCTCGTGGACGGCGTACGCGCCTACGAGCTCCGGATGCGGGAGTACGCCTTCTCCGTCGTGGCCGCCTCCCGGCGAACCGGCCGACAGCGGGTCGGACAGCGCTGAGGCCGAGAGGGGCGGGCCCTGGTACCGGATTGCGGTCCACCTGGGGTGATGGTTCGTCAGGAACGTCGGCTGTCGAGCCGGTCACCCGGGTGGTCGTCGGGGCAGGTCGAGGCGGACGAGGTGCTGGTCGGTGCCGCCGTCGGGCCGGTGCACGGTGCGGTAGGCGTACGGGACGGTGCTGGCGGGGAAGGTGACGATGCCTTCCTCCACGACGGGCCGCTGGTCGGCGATGGCCCGCAGCCGGGCATCGGTGTCGGCCGGCAGCTGCGGCTCGGGCGGGCGGCGGTGGCGGCCGGCCATCCTCAGGCCGACGGTTGCGACGGGGCCGGGCGGCCCGACCGGCCGGTTTCGCTCTGGCCGGTTCCGCTGCGCCCGGGCTGGTTCACGAGGTCCTCCTCGCGGGGCTGGTCGGCCCTGTCGGTCCCGTCGGCGAGCAGCGGCAGGTAGTGCTGGAGGTACGGCGGGACCTTGAGGTCGAGGACCTCGGCCAGGGGGACCATGCGGACGGCCAGGCCCTCGTCGCCGAGCCGGAGGTCCTCCTCCGGGCCGTCCCAGGCGGCGTGCAGGACGCGGGTGAGCGGGGAGACCAACTCGTGGTGCGGGCCGGGCAGGATCCGGAGCCCCGTGATCTCGATGCCGGCTTCCTCGCGGACCTCGCGCGCCGCGTTCTCCTGCGGGGTCTCGACGCCCTCGCGCCAGCCGCCGATGGGGGTCCAGTAGCCCGGCCAGGCGATGCCCGGCTTGTCGTCGCGGTGGTACATCAGCAGCCGGCCGTGCCGGTCGGTGACGAGGACCATGATTCCTTCGAACTCGCCCTCCGGGGAGGGGCGTTCCAGGTACAGCGGCGTGCCGCAGCGGTGGGCGCGCAGCACCTGGAGGAGCCGCTGGTAGCGGTCCGGTGGCATCAGGTCGCACCAGTCGTGGGCGGTCTCGAAGCGCCACTCGGTGTGCTCGGCCGGGTCGAGCCGGATGCGGGCCTGCTGCTCCGGGGTCAGGACGCCGCCGTCGAAGACGTATCCGCACACCGGCACCGGGTACTCCGTGCCGGCCTGCTCGTGGACGACCGCGACCAGGCGCCGCCGGGCGATCACCTCGGGGTTCTCCGCGGCGAGGTCGAGGCCGAGTTCCTCCTGAGCCTCGCGCAGCGCCGTGCCGAACGGGGCCTCGCCGTGTTCGACGTTGCCGCCGGGGAGGCTCCACACGGCCGGGTTGATGGTCGAGCGCATCCCGAGGATGCGGTCGTCCGGGTCGGTGACCAGGAAGCATCCGTAGACCGTGGGCCGCGCGACGGTGGTGAGGTAGCTGCCGACCGGCCGCCAGCCCGGGATCGCCAGGCGGCGGGTGAGCCACCCGATCACCTCGCGCTCTCCGTCGCCGGCCTGCGGCAGCTGGTCGGGACGGGCCCACTGGTGGTCGTCGTGCTCGGCCGACAGCGTGACCGGGGTGCCGTCCGGCACGACGGCGGTGAACACGAACTGCCGTACCCGCCGGCCGTTCCGGTCGGTGAGGTCCAGGCTTCGCGCGTACTCCAGCGGCAGCCCGGCGAGCCCGGTCTGCTCGGCCAGTTCCCGGGCCGCGCCCGCCTCGATCCCCTCGCCGCTCTCCCGGCCGCCGATCCCCTCGCCGTCCTCCCGGCCGCCGCCCGGGTACTCCCACAGGCCGGGGAGGGCGTCGTGCGCGGCCCGGCGGATCAGCAGGATCCGGCCGGAGGCGTCGCGGACCACCACGCCGACGCCGATCCGCTCGATGTCCTCGTGGGCGGCCAGTGCGGTCAGCACCTTGAAGTCGATCACTGCGCGGACTCCTCGTTCCCTCGGGCCGACGGGGCTGCTGAGCGGGGGCGCCGGGACGCTCCTCCTGCCGGCGCGCCGGGGCGGGCCGAATCAGCCTCAGGGAAGCCGAGTTGGGGCGGCCGTGCGGTCGGCAGGGGACAGATGATGGCGCTGTTCGCACGGGGGGTTCAAGCAGGCCACCTCCGGGCGCGCCCGGGGCGAACGGGGAGTTTTCGAGCACCGCGCCGCCGTGTCGGGTACGCCCTCCAGTCGGTCGCGAACGGCGGTCGGCAGGGTGGCGGAGCCCAGCGCACGGGCGGCGAGAGCCTGTTCGAGCACGGTCGTCAGGCGGGCTTCGAGCCTGCTGCTGACGCCCGCGTGGGCGGCGAGGCCGCGCGGGGAGCAGTCGCCGCCGGCTTCACTCGTTCGGCTGGCCGGGCGGTCCAAGAGGTTTCCGCCGGCGGCCCGCCGACGGGTTCCTGGGCGTTCATAGCACGATCTTGTTCATGTTCACATTTTGGCGCTGATCTCGCCGCCGGTGCTGAGCACCATGTACACGCCGTTGGCGACGGCTCCGGCGTCCTGCTGGTTCGCCTCCAGCGTGCCGTTCACCGCGCCGTCGTTGCCGAGGATCTGCGCGCGGTAGTGGAGTTCGCCGATCTTCGTGACCTTGGCCGTCCAGCCGCCCGCGAGCTTGAACGTGCCCGGCCCCTGGTGCCCGCCGCCCATCCAGGAGTGGGCCGTGCCGTCCAGCGAGAGCACGATGAACATGTCGTTGAAGTCGACCCCGGCGTCGGAGTCGTGCGTCTCCAACGTGCCGTACTCCGTACCGTTGTTGACGATCTTCGCGGTGTAGTTCTGGTTGTCGGTCGCGCGGATCTCGGCCGTGCTGCCGTCCACCAGCTTCTGGGTGCGGACCGGGGACGTCCCCTTGGGCGGGGCGGCCGGCGGCGTGGTGGTGGTGTGGCGCGCGGTGGGCGTGGCGGCCGGAGCGGCGGTGCCGGGCGCGGGAGGCGCGGCCGGAGTGCTGGCCGGCGCGGCGGCGTCGGGCGTGGTGGGAGCGCTGGGCGCGGCGGCCGGCGGGGTGGTGCCCTGCGCGCTGGGCGTGGTGGGCGCGGCGGCCGGCGCGGCGGTGCCGGGCGCGGGGGACGGGCTGGAGCAAGCTGTCGCGGTGGACACCAGCAGAGCGGCCGCCAGGGCGGAGCCGGCCAGCGTACGGACGGCGGACGAGCGACGGTTCGTTAAGGTCGACATGCGGTGCTCCTGAGCGAAGTACGGGTGAGGAACAGCTCGTTGCCCGTGGCCTCTCCTGCGGGGGCCAGGAGCAACGTGGCTGCATACAGGAACGAAGTTAGTGTGAGCAGTCGACGAAACAGACCCTGCTATGTCACCAGACTGCTACGCCCTCCCCGAGCCCTCACCTGCACCGCAGGCCGGCGCGCCACCGGACCGAAGCGGAAGGGTCGGTTTCGGCCAGTTGTGCTGTTCATGTATACACGCATTCACATCTTCGGAATGCTGACCGCACATGCTGTGTCGGATCTACGACAAGGAGAAGGTCATGCGTCGAATCGCAGCCATCGGCACCGGGGCGGCACTGCTCATGGGAGCGGGGCTGATCGCCGCGCCGTCAGCCTCGGCGATCTCCTACTGCGTCACCAACCAGGGCCAGAACTGGGGCTCCGTCAACTGCCAGACCAGCGCCCCGAAGAACCACTGGCAACTCGTCCTGATCTGTGAAAGCGACAGCGTCAAGGGCATCCGGCAGACGATCAACGGCCGCTGGCACACCGGCGACGGCTCCGACACCCTGTACTGTTCCACGGGTTACAGCGCCGCCCTCACCAACGTCAACAGTGACAACTGACTGATGGGGGTGCGTGCCTGAGCGGTTTCCCGGGCGGTCAGCGGTCAGCGGTCAGCGGTCAGCGATCAGCGATCGCGGGCCGGCGCGTCGCGCAGTCCCTCCTCGAAGGCCGAGTACGGGTACTGGTCGGTGCCGAATCCGGGCATTTCGAGCTTCTTGAGCTGCCCGCCGACGACGTGGGACACCAGCGGCACGGGCAGGGCGTCCGGCCAGAGGCCGGTCCGCTTGCCCTCGGAGAGGACGCGGCGGAACGCGCCGGTGGATCCCCGCAGGCTGCGGCCGTTCGCCTTCAACTCCTCTGCGGCACACTCGCCGTCGCCCTCGACGACCTGAAGCAGGATCTGCTGCGCCCGGGGCGGCAGGCGGTCGTAGTACGAGCGGGCCCGCTCCGGTGTCCAGCGGTCGTCGGGCAGCGCGGTCACGACGGCGTCCGGCATGGTGGCGAAGGCGAGCAGCTTCTCCAGCGCCTCGGGGGTCGGATTCTCCACGGTGATCGTGATCCTCATGGTGCAACACCCTTGCAGCCCCGGATCCTGAACACAAATAACCGCAGTAGATGTGTTGCAGACAAGAAGGTCCCTCCGATTTGTCGAAGGGACCTTCAGTGCGGTTGTGGGGCTGCTCCGCGATGCTTCACGCGCGTCGAGCGCAGGGCTGCTCCGCGACGTTTCACGCGCGTCGAGCAGGGCCGGTGACCTCCCAGGCCGCCTCGATCATCCGGAAGATCTCGTCCACCGCGGCCTCCGGATCGGCCGCCTCGCGGGCCAGCGTGTAGGCGTCGATCGCGAACCTCGCGATCGCCCGGCAGGCCGTCGTGGTCTGCGGCAGGCCGAGGTCGGTGGCGATGGCCGTTGCCAGCGAGTCCGCGTGGCGCAGCCTCATCGAATCCTCGTACTCCCGCAGGGCAGGTGATTCCTCGATCATGCGCCAGATCGGGGCGGCGGCGTCCGCCGTGCAATGGCGCACCAGGGCGTGGATCTCGCGGCGCAGCGCGGGGATGAGCGGCTCGTGCGGCGCCCGGCCGGTGGCCGCCTGGGTGAGGCGTTGCTCGAAGTCGTCGTCCCGTTCGAACACCAGGGCCTCTTTCGAGGCGAAGTGGGAGAAGAGCGTGGTGACGGCCACGTCGGCCTCGGCGGCCACGTCCCGGATTCCCACCGCGTCGTACCCGCGTTCCAGGAAGAGCCGCAGGGCGGTGTCGGCGATCTTCTGGCGGGTCGCGGCCTTCTTGCGTTCGCGGCGTCCGGGCGGCACGGTCATGCCCTCACGCTAGCAGATACGAAGGTGGAACAGTTCCGAAACACTAACCGTTAGTGCTACGGTCGATCGCATGAAGAACATGAAGAAGGTGAGCTTCGCCGAGTTCGGCGGGCCGGACGTTCTGCAGCTCGTCGACGCCGAGCGGCCCCACCCGGGCCCCGGCCAGATCCGCATCGCCGTACGGGCGGCGGGCGTCAACCCCGTCGACTGGAGGATCCGCGAAGGCCAGTTCCTCCAGGCCCATCCGATCGAGTTGCCCTCCGGCGTCGGGCAGGACGCCTCGGGGGTGGTCGACGAGGTCGGCGAGGGCGTCGACGGGATCGAGGCCGGCGACCACGTGTTCGGCGAGGGCTTGAGCACCTACGCCGAGTTCGCCGTGCTGTCGGCCTGGGCCCGGATGCCCGAAGGGCTGACGTTCGAAGAGGCGGCCGGCTATCCCTCCGTGGTGGAGACCGCGCTGCGCATCATCCGTCAGGTCGGCGTGCGGCCCGGGCAGACGCTGCTGGCCAGCGGCGCGTCCGGGGGAGTCGGCTCGGCAGTGCTGCAGATCGCCCGCGACCGCGGCATCACGGTGATCGGCACGGCCGGCGCCGCGAACCAGGACTACCTGCGCAGCCTGGGTGCCGTCGCCACGACGTACGGCGAGGGCTGGGTCGAGCGGGTGCGGCAACTCGGCCAGGTCGACGCGGCGCTCGACCTGGCCGGTTCGGGCGTGATCCGCGAACTCGTCGAGCTGACCGGGGATCCGCAGAAGGTGGTCTCCATCGCCGATCTCGGGGCGCCGCAGTTCGGCGTCCGGTTCTCCGGCGTGGCCGGGAGCATGCCGGAGGCGCTCGCCGAGGCCGTCGACCTCATCGCGCGGGGCAGGCTCCACATTCCGGTCGAGAAGTCGTACACGCTCGCCGAGGCCGCGGCAGCGCACATCGACAGCCACGCCGGCCACACCCGGGGGCGCCGGGTCGTGCTCGTCTGAGCCGCATTCCGGAAAGACGTACCACCCTTGCACCTTGTTCTCGACCTGTGGAAACAGGCCGAGGTGGTGGGGGTCACGACCCTGGCGTGGCCCCTTCTACCGCCCTGCGGCGCGTGTTTCTCAGGGCATCGTCGTCCGCCCTGCGGCAGCGGGAGCAGTCGCAGGGCGGAGGCGGGCCCGCCGCTGGGGGTTGAGGGCGGTGGGGGTGCGAGATGGTCAGCGGCGGGCGGAAGGCGTAGGGCGCACCGGCGCTACGCAGGGGCCGGCGGAAGGTTCGTGACCGTGCGCGAAGCCTGGTCGCGCGCGCGGAACCCGAAGGAGATGAGGATGACGCTCTCTCCGGCGCTGAGCGGCGTCCGGCCGTGCGGCGTGAGCGCGCCGTCGAATACGGCGCAGTCACCTGCGGCGAGGTCGCATTCGAGTGCCCACCGGGCCGGCGTCCGGGCCGTGGTGCGGGACTGGAGCTATGCGGTCCACTGGCCGCTCCGCTGGCGCGGTGCCGCGTTGTCTGCCGCCGACGCGTCGGCCTGGCCGATCAGCAGCTCGACCCGGTCGAGTGCGGCCTGTGTGGAATCGACCAGCCCGGTGTCCCCCTTGGCGATCCGCAGGCGCAGCGCTTCTTGCAGACGGGCCTGTGCGCCTGCGAGGTCGCCGCGTTCCATGAGGTGCTTTCCGGTGTGCTGGAGCGCGAAGTCAAGGAGCTCCGGGTGCTCGCTCCGCGCGGTGTTCAGCGCGCTGCGGTAGAGCGCGTCCGCACCCTGCACGTCACCGGCGTAGCGGTGCGCGTCGCCGAGGTTGAGCCCGGTGGCGAGGACGGCCCGGGTGTTGCCGATCGCTGTGGCGAGGTCGAGCGACTGCCGGAGGAACGTCCGGGCCTCCTCATGGTGGCCCAGGCACATCTGGCCGATGCCGATCCATCTGGTCAGGACCTGAGTACGAGCGGGGTCTGCCTCCTCGGGCAAGGCCCGCAGTTCCTCGTGGAGTTGGCCGACCGCGGTGGTCAGCTCGTTCCGGTCGGTGGGGACCATCCGCAGGTTGCCGTTGTGAGTGATGAGGTGATCAAGCACGTGACCCTCCGTGGTTCGGTTCCGCTCAGCGTGGCACTACAGCTGGTCGGTCTGGTGGCGCAGGTCGGCCAGCAGCCGGGTCCTTCCGGTCGAGGTCGAAGAAGGAGCCGGCGGGGGACGTGGGGTGGTGATGGAGGTCTTCAATGCGGACTCTCCTTGAGTGGGTGTGTGTGCGACACCGAGTGGCGGGTCGGCTCGGATGATCACCCGCGCCGACCCGCCCATGCCGTCAACTAGCCGACATCAGTTGGGGACTGCGGTCAGACCTCGGTCGGTGCTCACGCTTGGGGGTGCGTCGCGCCATCGGTCTGTGCTCCTTCGCCGAGGGCGGCTGTGGGGCGCGGCGGCCCTCGGAACTCCTGCGACACCTGGGGCTTGCGCGCTTCGGTGTCTCGATCGCTACTCTGCGTTCATGTCCGCCGAGCCGTTCATCAACGATGACGACGATCACGATGCGTGCTGGATCTGCCCCAGCCTCCGGCTCCCTGCTGGGGCGTTCGATGTGCTCGAACGCCCCAGCAGGGGTTACCCGTTCAACCCGGACGACGGCTTCCGGTACAGCCGGGAGGGAATCCCGGCCTGTGTGCACGGAGACCGCATCGGGCTGCCTCCCGGCCGGTACGCGAGTGCCGGCCAGGAGCTGCCCGAGGGCTAGAAGGTGATGGCGTGCTCTCGCCCGCTGCGACCGAAGCCGATGGAGCCGTACTTCTCGGCGAGGATGGCCAGGCGGCGGTCCACCTCGGCCTTGTCGAGCCAGTAGCGGGTGGGCGGCTCGGTGCCCCACGCGGCCAGGTACGCCGCGTGGGTGTACTCGCCGCCGGTGTAGTCGGTGTGTTCCTGATCGGTCTGGTGGATCAGCGTGAAGCCGGTTCGCTCGGCGATGCGGGCGAGCAACTGCGGCTGCGCGATCATCGCGTGCGTCATCTCGTCCACGGGGACGGGCAAGGCCAGCTCGGCGTCGGTCTCGCTGCCGGTCAGCTCGTAGGCCGCCGCCTTGAGCGCGATGGCGCGCAGGCCCTCGGCGAACAGCGGAACCTTGTCGGTGTCGAGGTTCCACTGGCTGATGGTCGGGAACCCGGTGAAGCACTGCCAGTCACTGGAGTACTCCAGGGTCGCCGCCTCGAACGCCGAGAACTCGGGGTCCGCGGTGATGGCGGCCAGGATCTCGCGGGCGCGCTCGCCGACCTTGTCGGCCGCCGGCATGGTGCTGGTGGACATGCTGGTCCTCCTGCTGGGTGGTTGAGGCTGCCGCACGGGGATCTACGGCAGGGCATCACGGCTGTTCGCAGGAGACGGAGTTGGTACTAGGCTTCCGCTGTCACCCCGCGATGCCGTAGTCATGAAGTTACGGTCGGTGAATCCAGGGCTCGACGGACTGCCAGTACGAGTTGCCCGGATGATCGAGGCAAAGGGGGGCCCGAAATGGCTGCTCGGACACCACCGAGGCGCGGCGAAACACTGACTGACAGTCAGCCCGCGCTCGTTCGGGTTCCCGAAGGGGTGATTTCCGGCTTCCTGTTCAAGGTCATCCGGGAGCAGATCCCGAGGACTCAGGACGAATTGGCCGTGGACCTGGGCATCGACAAGAGCACTGTCCAGGGTTGGGAGTCCGGCCGTCGGCCGCTCTCCTCCACCAGGGCCGGGAACCTGGTGGTGCTGCGCCGGAAGCTGATCCTGCTCGGCGCGCCGACTGGGCTGGTGGACCTGATCAGCCTCGCGATGGACGCAGACTTCGTCCTCGGCGAGATACTGCGGTCCCGGCCCACGAAGGCCGAGGTTCTGGGGCATCCGCTGGCCGGTTGGGTGCTTACCCGAGACACCACGCACATGATCGGCTGGGCCATCAGCGGGGTTCTGCCCGGTGCGGTGGCCGCCGAGTTGAGCATCCCTGCCGCACGACGCGGGCCCGTCTCCACTGCGCCGCTCCTTGGGCAGGACGTGCGCTCGTGCTTCTTCGACAACCTCCGGCACACCGCCGACCTGGTGGAGGCCGGGGGTGAGGAGACCGCTCTACTCCGGAGACAGGTCTGGTACCTGTCCTCCTACGATCGGGCACGCGATGTGGCCGAGTGGTTCAGTGGGATGCAGCGCCGAGGCCGGATTCCCTCGGCCGGTTCGGGGTGGTCACCCCGCTGGGCCGAAGCGCGGTCGGTCGCGGCAGCACTGGCGCGACAAGGGGACCCCGAGCTGCTCCGGGACTTCATCGCCCGCTCGATCACCGACAACGACGACTTCGAAGCCGCGAACCTGAACTACTGGGCTCACTGGCTCGGGCTCGACTCACGTCCCCAGATCAGCGATGACTTCATGGCCGAGCAGGACCGCCCGGTGTGGGACGCCTCCACGCTGCTGCGGCAGTTCGCCATCCGGCTGGACCGCGCGGGCGAGTACACCGACCTGTACGTCCATTCGATCTGGGCACTCATGCTCACCCGACGCGGCCTGGCCGATGCGGACCCCCGTACAGCCCGCGACCTGGCCGCACGAGTGCGCACGCTGCTTGATGGTGACGGTCTTTCACGACAGTCCCGTCGAGAGTTGGAGTCTGTGCACTACGGTCTGCGGGTAGGTGGGTCCAGCAACTACCGATCCAACAGCGAAGGACAGCTATGACGGACGACAAGCAGGGGAAGGGCACCGCGAGCTACCTGTTCGAGGCGGGCATGCTCAAGCGGGCGAAGCGCCAGGGCTGGTGGATCGCTGGAGTCAAAGACCCTGAGTCGGTCGCGGAGCACTCGTTCCGCACGGGCGTAGTCGGCGCGGTGCTCGCGATGATGGAGGGTGCCGACCCGGCCAAGGTCGCCCTCCTGTGTCTCTTCCACGACACCCAGGAGACCCGGGTCAGCGATATCCCGCACGTCAGCCGGCGCTACCTCACCGCCGTCTCGAACGAGCGCGTGACCGCCGACCAGGTCAGCGCCGCTCACCCGGCCGTTGTTGCCGGGGTTCAGGCCATTGTGGAGGAGTACGAGAACGCCGAGAGCTTGGAAGTCACCGTCGCCCATGACGCGGACAAGCTGGAGTGCCTGATTCAGGCCGTGGAGTACCGCGAGCAGGGTTACCAGAACGTCCAGCCGTGGATTGACAGCAGTCTCGGCAGCCTCAAGACCGAGTCGGCTCGCACCCTTGCGGAGGCAGCGCTGACCATGACGTCCTTGGAGTGGCAGAGGATCTACCTCGGGTGACGCTGCCGACGTCCGTCTACTCGTAGCGGTGGCGGGAGATGAAGTAGCCGTCCTCCCGGATCTCCTCCATCTCCGACGCGAAGTCGCGGTCGTTGAGGGCGACGTCCAGGCGGCGGTCGTGGCCGGCCCCGGTGACGCTCCAGCGGCTGGCGGAGGAACCCGGCCGCACCCCGGCCGGCCCGGGGAGCAGATCCTGGGCCTGGCCCGCTTCATCGCCGAGGGGCTGCCGGCCATCTCGCACCGGGGCTGTCCGTTCATCAACTCCATCGCCGAACTGCCCGACCGCTCCGACCCGGCGCGGCAGGTCATCGAGGAGCACAAGGCCCGCCAACTGCGCAGGCTGGTCGCCATGTGCGCCGAGGCCCGGCTGCCCGACCCGGCGCAGACCGCAGCCGAGATCACCTTCGTGCTCGAAGGGGCGCAGGTCTGCGCGCAGAACGGCAGCGTCGACCAGGCGGGGGAGCGCCTGATGAGGATCGTCGAGGGGATCGTGTCTAGAAGCTGAGCAGGCCGATGGCGTGGCCGTCGTGGTCCACCACCGGCCACGCGTCCAGGCCGCGGGCGCGCATGGCGGTGGCCGCCGTGGTGGCGGGCATGTCGGCGGTGGCGAACGGGGCGCGGTCGAGGACGATGTCGCGCACCGGAGTGCGCTCGGTGTACCAGGACCGGGCCTGGAACGGCGCGAGGTGCAGGCGGGTCAGCAGCCCGGCGCAGCGGCCGTCGTCGTCGCGGACGAGCAGGTGGTCGCTTCCGGAGCTCTGCAGGACGTCCATCGCGGTGTCGACCATGACGTCGTCGCTGATCTGCAGTTCCGGGCGTTTCATGAGGTCGCCGACCGTGGCGGTGCTTGCGGGGTGTCCGGGGGCGATGGTCATGGGCGGGCTCCTTCGTGTCGCTGCTGCCGGGGTGCCGCGGAGGGCTGGGAGGGACTGGGGAGGCCTGGGAGCGGCTGAGCGGGCCCGGTCCGCATGGTGAACCGGGCCCGCTCCGGGGTGCTACGCGGCGAGGGTGACGCGCCTGGGCGCCCGGCGACGGCCTGAGGAGCCCTGGTTGTCGCGCCCGGAGGCCGCGCGGGTGTCGCCTCCGGTGGGGGCGGGGCGTCCGCGGCGGCCGCGGTTCGTGGCCGCGCTGCGGCGCGGACGCTCGACGACGGGGTCGGCGATGACCACGGGCACACCGGTGGGGACGCGGGCGCCGGTGATGCGGGTCAGGTCCTCGTCGCCGGCGAGGACCCTGGTGGTGACGGGGGTGATGCCAGCGGTGGTCATCATCCGGGCCATCTGGCGGCGCTGGCTGGGCAGGACGAGGGTGACGACGGTGCCGGACTCGCCGGCCCGGGCGGTGCGGCCGCCCCGGTGGAGGTAGTCCTTGTGGTCGCTCGGCGGGTCGAGGTTGACGACCAGGTCGAGGCCGTCGATGTGGATGCCCCGGGCGGCGACGTTGGTGGCGATCAGCGCGGTGACCTGGCCGGTGCGGAACTGCTCCAGGGTGCGGTTGCGCTGGGGCTGGGACTTGCCGCCGTGCAGGGCCGCGGCCTTGACCCCGTTGGCGAGCAGGTCCTCGACCAGCGCGTCGGCGCGGTCCCGGGTGTCGGTGAACATGATCACCCCGCCGTCGCGGGAGGCGATGTGGGCGATCGTGGCGTTCTTGTCGTGGTTCTGCACGTGCAGCACGTGGTGCTCCATGGTGCTGACCGCTGCTGCGGACGGGTCCACCGAGTGGGTGACCGGGTCGTTCAGGAAGTGCCGCACGAGGCGGTCGACGTTGCGGTCCAGGGTGGCGGAGAACAGCATGGTCTGGCAGCCTTCGGCGACCTGTTCGAGGAGCTCGGTGACCTGGGGCAGGAAGCCCATGTCGGCCATCTGGTCGGCCTCGTCGAGGACGGTGACGCCGACCCCGTCCAGCTGGCAGTCGCCGCGCTGGATCAGGTCCTTGAGCCGGCCGGGGGTGGCCACCACGACCTCCGCCCCGCGGTTCAGCACCTGCGCCTGGCGGCCGATCGACATCCCGCCGACCACGGTCGCCATCCGCAGGCGCACGGAGTGGGCGTAGGGGGTGAGCGCCTCGGTGACCTGCTGCGCGAGCTCGCGGGTGGGGACCAGCACCAGGGCCAACGGGCGGCGGGGTTCGGCCCGCTGCCCCGCGGTGCGGGCCAGGACGGCGAGACCGAAGGCGATGGTCTTGCCGGAGCCGGTGCGGCCCCGGCCGAGCACGTCGCGGCCGGCCAGGGAGTTCGGCAGCGTCGCGGCCTGGATGGGGAACGGCGAGGTGACGCCCTGGCGGGTCAGCGTCTTCAACAGGGCTGCGGGCATGTCCAGTTCGGCGAAGGACTCGACGGCCGGCAGGGCGGGAGTGGTGCTCACCGGCATCGCGAACTCGCCCTGCGGGGAGGAGTCCTGGCGGCGGCCCCGGTCGGAGGAGCGCCGGCCGCCGGCCGGACGGGAGCCGTAGAAGGAACTGCCGCCGGAGCGGGAGCCTGCGGCGGATCGGGAGCCTGCGCCGGAGCGGGAGTTGGCGTTCTGGTACGAGGAGCGACTGGAGCGGTTCACGTGGAAACCTTCCTCAAGGCGGCGCGTCACGAGGAAGGCCCCGTGGCGCGGGGCGCCGACGGAGACCGCAAGGGAACGGGCCGGAAGTGTGACGGGCGGAGCGTGGACGGTAGAACCGTGCGGCACGTCACCTACGGTCGGCGCTCACCCGGGAGGGGCGGGAGCGAACGACCTCGAACCGTGAGCTGTCACGGCAGGGCGCCGATCCGGACGCGGAGCTGTGGGTCTCGCGTGGGGATGGCCGCCGGTGGCGGAGCCAGGGGGCCTGAGCGGCCGGGAATGCGTCCGTGACGCAATGCCGAGGGGCCCGCACCGGGCAACATGTACGCGGTGCGGGCCCCTCGCTGCTAGGCGGGTGCCGTGGCAGAAAAACTACAGCGGGCGAATGTTCTCGGCCTGCGGGCCCTTCTGGCCCTGCGTGACGTCGAACTCGACCTTCTGGCCCTCGAGCAGCTCACGGAAGCCGTTGGCGTTGATGTTCGAGTAGTGGGCGAAGACGTCCGGGCCGCCACCCTCCTGCTCGATGAAGCCGAAGCCCTTTTCCGCGTTGAACCACTTCACGGTGCCATTAGCCATAAAAATAATCTCCTTCAAGGGCTGTCCGAAGCCCGCACCATGCAGGCTCCGAGTCGCCGCGATGAGCACCCACCCGGGGAAGAGCCGGGAAACAAAAATGCGCCTGCAAAACATCAGCAGGCGCACACAAAGTCCATGGGAACCACTACTGCAACTCGTACGACTCTAGCAGGCTCGGGCCCGCCACGGGCGAATTTGTCGCCCCGGGTTTCGCGGGAGCCTCCCCCCGGGGCTGCCGGATTCGGAAAGACCGCCCTTGCCCTCTCCGGCGCCAACGGCAGGAAGTGTCAATTCCGCCGCCTCGGATGACGGACTTCGCGGAGTTCGCCGGAGCTGGGCTGGACGGGGTGTCGCGACAACCGCCAGAACCCGAGGCGAGCGGCGGACTGTCACAGGGCTGTGACACGGCGGGGTCCGCCTCCCAAGGAGTTCCTCATGACGCGCACGTAACGTCGCGCACGACATGGCGGAGAAGCGGGAGGCGATGGAGATGCGGAAACTGGGGCACGGAACGCGGCTGATCGGGGTGAGCGTGATCGCCGGGATCGTGGCGGCGGGCATAGCCCTGCCCGCGGTGGCGGCCGCCGGGCTCGGCGCCCGGTCGGCGGCCGACGACTTCCAGAGCCTGCCCGACGACTTCAAGACCCCGGCGCTCTCACAGGCCTCGACGATCCTCGACGCGCAGGGCGGCACGATCGCCACCGTGTACGACCGCGACCGCACCGTCGTCCCGGCGGACCAGATATCCCCGCTGGTGAAGACCGCACTCGTCGACGTCGAGGACAACCGCTTCTACGAGCACGGCGCGATCGACCTCAAGGGCGTGCTGCGCGCCCTGGACAAGAACGCCACCTCCGGCGGCACCGCGCAGGGCGCGTCCACCCTGACCCAGCAGTACGTGAAGAACGTCTTCGTCGACGAGGCGGGCGACGACCCGCAGAAGGTGGCCGAGGCGCAGCGCCAGACCGTCGGCCGCAAGATCCAGGAACTGAAGTACGCGATCAAGGTCGAGGAGACCCTGAGCAAGGACCAGATCCTCACCAACTACCTGAACATCACCTTCTTCGGCGAGAAGGCCTACGGCATCGAGTCGGCAGCGCGGCGCTACTTCGGCGTGCACGCCAAGGACCTCACCCTGCCGCAGGCCGCGCTGCTCGCCGGCCTGGTGCAGTCGCCCACCGGCTACGACCCGACGGTCAACCCGACCGCGGCGAAGGACCGGCGCGACACCGTGCTGCGCAAGATGGCCGAGTACGGGCACATCACCAAGGACCAGGCCCAGCAGGCCATCGCGACCCCGCTCGGGCTCAACGTCCAGGCGCCGCAGCAGGGCTGCATCCTGGCCAAGCAGGGCGAGGGCTTCTTCTGCGACTACGTGCGCCAGACGGTGCTCACCGACCCGGCCTTCGGCAAGTCGGCGGCCGAACGGCAGGCGGTGTGGAAGCGCGGCGGCCTCCAGATCCACACCACCCTCGACCCCAAGGCCCAGGCCTCGCTCTACGCCTCCGTCACCGCCCACGTGAACGCCGGCGACCAGGCCGCGACCGCGATGAGCATCGTCGAGCCGGGCACCGGCAAGATCCTCGCGATGGGCCAGAGCCGCCCGTACGGAGTCGACGGCAAGCAGCACCAGACCCAGATCAACTACAACGTCGGCAAGGCCATGGGCGGCGGGCTCGGCTTCCCGACCGGCTCGACGTTCAAACCGATCGTCGCCGCGGCGGCCCTGGAGAACGGCATCTCGCCGAGCCAGAGCTACACCACCGACTACAGCATCCCGTGGCCGGCGATGACGGACTGCTCCGGCGGCCGGTTCCCCTCCGCCGGGCAGGTGCACAACGACAGCCAGAGCCTCACCGGCCAGTTCGACATGAAGACGGCCATGGCGCAGTCCGTCAACACCTACTTCGCCAAGCTGGAGGGCGACGCCGGGCTCTGCAACGTCGCCCAGATGACCAACAAGCTCGGCATCACCCAGCAGGCGGGCGGCGAGAAGCTCCAGGTCGTCCCGTCGATGACGCTCGGCAGCAACGACCTGACCCCGCTGGAGATGGCCGGCGTCTACGCGGCCTTCGCCGCCCACGGCACCTACTGCGCGCCGACCGCCATCGCCTCGGTGACCGGCCCCGACGGCAAGCAGCTCGCGGTGCCGCAGGCGAACTGCTCCGCCGTGATGTCGACCACCACCGCCGACACCGTCACCGCGATGCTCAAGGGCGTCGTCGAGGACGGCACCGGCCAGACCGCCGGCCTCAGCAGCCGCGACAGCGCCGGCAAGACCGGCACCACCGACGCGAGCCGCCAGGTCTGGTTCGTCGGCTACACCCCCGAGATGGCCGGCGCCACCGTCGTCAGCGACACCGACAACCCCAAGCCCCTGGACGGCCAGCGCATCGGCGGCACCGTCGTGGGCCAGGCCTTCGGCGGCACCCTGGCCGGCCCGATCTGGCGCGACGCCATGAACGGCGCCCTCGCCGACACCCCGGCGGGCACCTTCACCCCGGTACAGCTGCCTTAGCGGGCTCGTTCTGGGCGTGCTCGTCCTGAGCGGGGCCGCGCCGACGGAATCCGGCGCGGCCCTGGTGCCCGGCGCGGTCCCGGCGCCCGGCGCGCCCCCCCCGCGAGCGCCTGCGGCCGGGGGCCGCTCGGGGGCCGTGCCCCTCCAGCGGCTCGCCGGACAGGCGCTGCGCCAGGTAGACCGGCAGGACGGCCAGGACGATCAGCACCGAGGCCACGACATCCACCACCGGGCCCTGGTTGGGCCGGGCCAGGTTCTCGAAGATCCACAGCGGCAGCGTCCGGGTGCCGGGGCCCGCGGTGAAGGTGGTCACCACGATCTCGTCGAAGGAGAGCGCGAAGGCCAGCAGCGCCCCGGCGAGCAGCGCGCCGCGCACGGCGGGCAGCGTGACGTGCCAGAAGGTCTGGAAGGTGTCCGCCCCGAGGTCCGCCGACGCCTCCTCGGCCGACGGCGCGATGCGCCGCAGCCGCGCCGACACGTTGTTGAACACCACCACGATGCAGAAGGTGGCGTGCCCGACGACCACGGTGAACAGGCCGAAGCCCACCCCGAGCGGGGTCAGCACGGTGCGGAACGCGGCGTTGAGCGCGATGCCGGTGACGATGCCGGGCAGGGCGATCGGCAGGATCAGCAGGAAGGAGACCGACTGCCGGCCGAAGAACCGGTACCGGGTCGCGGCGAAGGCCGCCATGGTGCCCAGGACCAGCGCCACCCCGGTGGCTCCGAGCCCGGCCTTCAGCGACGTGGCCAGCGCCTCGCGCAGCCCGGTCTCCTGCCAGGCGGCCGTCCACCAGCGGGTGCTGAAGCCGGACGGCGGCCAGGCGAAGGAGCGCGAGGCGTTGAAGGAGTTCACCAGGACCAGCAGCAGCGGGGCGTAGATGACGGCGAACCCCAGGGCTGTCGCCGTCCGGAGCAGGATCCGGGCACCGCGGGAGAGTTGCATCAGGGCGTCGGCCTCACAGACTGTCCAGCGCGCCGGTGCGGCGCACGGCGAGCAGGTAGCCCACGATCAGCAGCACCGGGACGCAGGACACCGCGGCCGCCAGGGGCAGGTTCAGCGTCACGTTGGACGCGATGACGTTGCCGAGCATGGACGTGGTGCCGCCGACGATCTGCACCGTCAGGTAGTCGCCCAGGCTCAGCGAGAAGGTGAAGACCGACCCGGCGATGAGCGCCGGCCTGGCCAGCGGCAGCACCACCGTGCGCAGGGTCCGCCAGGGGCCGGCGCCGAGGTCCGCCGCCGCGGCGAGCAGGCTGTCCGGCAGCTGCCCGAACGCGGTGCACAGCGGCAGCACCATGTAGGGCAGCCACAGGTACGCGAGCACCATGACCACCGCCGGCACGCCGAAACCGGGGGAGTGCCCGCCGAAGGGGGCGGCGACCCAGTCCAGGACACCGCCGTGGCTGAGCATCACCCACCAGGCGTAGGCCTTGACCAGGTAGCCGGCCCACAGCGGCGTCAGCACCGCCACCAGCAGCAGGCGCCGGCTCCCGGGTCGAGCGACGCGGGCGATGAAGAAGGCCATCGGGAGGGCGACCACCGCGTCGATCACCGTCACCGACACCGCGATGCCCAGCGTACGCACGGCGACCGTCCGGTACTGGGGATCGGTCAGCAGCGACCGGAAGTTGTCGACGGTCCAGCGCTGCTCGACGGCGGAGGTGAACGCGTTGGTGGTCCAGAACGCGGACAGCAGGAGGACCGCCAGCGAGCCGAGGTACGCCAGCACCAGCCAGGTCATCGGCGCCGCCAGCAGCGCCGCGAGCCGCAGACCGGGGCGCCGGTCGAGCAGCCCGGCCAGCCGGCGCATCGGGGTGCGTGTCGGGGTGCGCGCGGGGGTGTGCGCCGGGGCAGGGGCGCTCAAGAGCTCTTGATCCCGTTCCAGGCGGTGACCCACTGGGCGTACGCGGTGCAGTCGTCGCGGCCGCTGCCGTCGGCGCACTGCGCGGTGGGCGTGGTCCAGTAGTAGACGTCCTTCCACCAGTTCTCGTCGGTGGCGTGGTAGTCGGCGCAGAAGCCCGGGTTGTCGGTGATCTGCGCGCAGGCCTTGGAGTTGGCCGGGGCCTCGCCGAAGTACTCGGCGACCTGCGCGTTGGCCGACGGCGAGACGATGTAGTCCATCCACGCGTAGGCGCAGTTGGGGTGCTGGGCGTGCGCCGAGACCATCCAGGTGTCGGACCAGCCGGTGGAACCCTCGACGGGCAGGACCGCCTGCGTCCGCACCCTGCCGTCGGCGGCGACCGCCTGCTGGATCACCTCCCAGGTGGTGCCGATCAGGGCGTCGCCGGAGTCGAACGCCGCCTGCTCCTTGGTGTAGTCGCTCCAGTAGGAGCCGACCTGCTTCTTCTGGACCTTGAGCAGTGCCACCGCGGCGTCCAGTTGGGAGGAGGTCAGGGCGTAGGGGTTCCTGATGCCGAGCTCGGGCCTGGTCCTCATCAGGTACAGCGCGGCATCCGCGATGTAGATCGGACTGTCGTACGCGGTGAGGTGCCCGGCGTAGGGCGAGTCCGGGGTGAAGACCGCACCCCAGGAGGTCGGCGCGGGGGTGACCTTGTCGGTGTTGTACATCAGCAGGTTGGCGCCGCGCCCGTGCGGGATTCCGTACGGTACGTCCTTGACCGAGTTCCACGGGCGGTTCTTCAACCCGGGGTAGATATCGGCATAGTTGGGGACGAGCGCGGTGTTGACGGGCGCGACGTCGCCGCCCGCGATCAGGCGCAGCGTCGCGTCACCGGAAGCCGAGACGGTGTCGTACTGGCCGGTCTTCATCAGCGCGACCATCTCGTCCGAGGTGCCCGCCACCTTGAGGCTCACCTTGCAGCCGGTCTGCCGGATGAACGGGGTGACCCAGTCGACGGCCTTGTTGTCCTGCCCGTACTCGACGTAGCCGGCCCAGGCGACGATGTTGACGGTGCCCTCGCCCGGGCCGAGGGACTTCTGCGCGGGGATGTCCGGTGCGGTGAACCCGGTGCCCGTGCCGCCGCCGCCACCGGAGTTCGACGCGCACGCCACGGGAAGCAGCAGGGCGGCCGCGGCCGCCAGGGCGCTCAGGGGGCGGCGGTGGAGGCGGGGGCGGCGGGGGCGGCGAAGCAGGGTCCGGCGGCGTAGGGGGCGCGTTGTGCTCATGAACTCGATCGCTTTCGTCAAGGGTTGAGGGTCAGGAGTTGTCGATACGGACGGTGTGGTGTCGCCGCCAGGCCAGGAGGACGCTCGCCCCCCGGCGGCGGGAGGCGTCGGCACCGGAGTCGTCGAGACCGGAGCCGTCGAGACCGGAGCCGTCGAGGTTCTGCCGGACGGCCACCAGCCGGCCGCCCGCCGCCAGGTCGACCAGGAAGCGGGTCTGCGCGCCGGCGTAGACGACCTCGCCGATCGTCCCGGTGACGCCGTACTCGTCGGGCCCCGGCGGGTCCTCCGCACGGGCGATGCGGATCTTCTCGGGGCGCACCGAGTACGTCCCGGGCCGGCCGAAGACCTGCTCGGCGCAGGCGCCCCGGAGCAGGTTCGAGGTGCCGACGAAGCCCGCCACGAACGCGGTGGCCGGCCGCTCGTACACCTCGGCGGGAGTGCCGACCTGCTCGATCCGGCTGGCGTTGAGGACCGCGATCCGGTCGCTCATCGTGAGCGCCTCGTCCTGGTCGTGGGTCACGAGGACGAAGGTGATCCCGGCCTCGCGCTGGATCTGCTGGAGTTCGAGCTGCATCTCCAGCCGGAGCTTCAGGTCGAGGGCGCCGAGCGGCTCGTCGAGCAGCAGCACGGACGGGCGGTTGACCAGCGCGCGGGCCAGCGCGACCCGCTGGCGCTGCCCGCCGGACAGTTCGGCCGGGCGCCGATCACCGAAGGAGGGCAACTGCACGCTCGCCAGCGCCTCGGCCACCCGTGCGGCCCGCTCCGCCCGCGGCACCCGCTTGACCTTCAGCCCGTACTCGACGTTCTGCCACACCGACAGATGCGGAAAGAGGGCGTAATCCTGGAACACCGTGTTGACGTCGCGGTCGAACGCGGGCAAGCCGGTGACGTCGACCCCGCCCAGCAGCACCCGGCCGGCGCTCGGCGCCTCGAAGCCCGCGATCATGCGCAGCACCGTGGTCTTTCCCGACCCGGACGGCCCGAGCATCGAGAAGAACTCGCCCGGCCTGATCTCCAGATCGATCCCGTCCACGGCGCTGACCACGCCGAACGCCTTGCTGACCCCGGACAACGCGACCGCACCGGGCACGAGCGGACGGCCGGCCGAGCGGCCCGACGCACGCTCCGGAGGGTTGGGAGAGGGGCTGGCGGACGGACTGGGAACTGGGCTGGACGTCATCCGCACCTCGGTCTCGCGGCTTCTGCTGTCGGATCCGCGGGGCTGTCGAATCCTCTGAATCCTCGACTGAAGCAGAAAAGCCACCGGCCCGGGTGGCGGCGGCCCACCGGCCTCGGGGGCCGTCAGCGCGATGACGGGGGCATGGCGGTGACATGGCGGCGCTTGTCAGCCCGATGACGGCGAGGTCCGGCACCTTCGAGAGGTCCGGCCTTGCCTCTCCTCGCCCGAATTCACTTCCACGTCAACCGAATTCACGTCCACGTCCACGCCCGCCTCCATATTCACGTTCAAGGAGCGCACATGACGATCACCATCCGACCGGGAAGCACCGTGATGTTCACCGGCGACTCGATCACCGACTGCCAACGGCAGCAGAGCGAAGACGGCCTCGGGTACGGCTACCCGCTGCGCGTCGCGGGCGAGTGGGGCTTCCGGCACCCGGACCGGCCCGTGACCTGGCTGAACACCGGGAACGCGGGCGACAAGGTGATGAACCTCGAAGCCCGCTGGCAGACCGACGTGCTCGACGCCCGCCCGGACGTGGTGTCGATCCTCGTCGGAGTCAACGACATGGGCTGGCACACGCTGGACCCGGCGGGGCGCGTGATCCCCGCAGAGGAGTTCGAAGCGGGCTACGACCGCCTGCTCGCGCCCCTCGCCGAGGCGGGCGCGCAGCTGATGCTCATCGAGCCGTTCCTCCTGCCCATCCACGGCGTCATCGAGGCCGGCGCCGCCTTCATCGGAGAGCATCAGCGGCAGCAATGGCGCACCGACCTGGACCCCAAGATCCAGGCCGTGCGCAAGCTCGCCCGCACCTACGGCGCGCACCTGCTCGCCGCCGACGGCATGTTCGCCGAACTCGCCGCCGCGGCCGGCCCGGAACACTGGTCCGAGGACGGCGTCCACCCGACGCCCGCCGGCCACGCCGCACTCGCGGCAGCCTGGCTGCGCCTGGTCGCCTGACCGGGCCCGCGACCACCGGCGACCCGGCGACCCGGGTGGACGGACAGCTGGGGGAGAGCCAATGAGCTGTTCGCACCCCGTAGTTGAAGATCACCGGGCTGGTGTGCCTGGTCGGCTACGGCTGCTGATGACCATGGCTCGTAATCGACTGGCTGTTCCAGGACTTCGGACGGCAAGATCGACTACGCCTGATCGGAGCACAACAGAAGGAGACTGCCCATGTCCGACGACCAGCCCGACGAGACCACCACCGCCGAGGCCCCCGCCCAGCCTGTCGCCGCCAAGCCCGTTGCCAAGCCCGCCGCCAAGCAGGTCGGTCAGCAGACTCTAGGGAACAAGACCATCCAGGGACAGATCATCACCCACACGATCGTCAAACCGCTGAGGGCCGAGTGACCTCTTCGGCGTTGGGTGAGGCGAGGCCCGAACGGTGGACCGTGGACCCGAAGTAGCCAGGTCCGCGTCCCCCGTCCGGCCTCGGGGGAGCCATGTCTCGGGCGGCCACTGGCAGCCCCTGGCGGTTGCTGGCGGCGCTCAGCCGCCGAAGGCCTCCACCACGGGTCGCCGCAGGTCGTAGGCGGCCCAGCCCGGGTCCCCGGTGCCGGCGAACGCGACCCAGGCACCGTGGACCCGGGCTGCGAGCCCCGCCGGGGCGGGTTCGGGTCCGAGCAGCCCGGTGTCGCCGTGCAGCCACGGTTCGTCGGCGACGTCGAACACGAAGGGCAGTTCGACGGTGTGGGCGGCGCCGAGCCGCCCGCCCAGGGCCGTCGAGCGGTACCCGAACGAGTAACGGTGCGTACGGCCGCCCGAGACCCGCGCGTGCGCCTGCGCCAGACGCTCCGTACCGGTCTCGAACAGGGCCTGGCCGAGCACAGCGG
This sequence comes from Kitasatospora sp. NPDC058492, assembly GCF_042720685.1. Lineage (NCBI taxonomy): Bacteria > Bacillati > Actinomycetota > Actinomycetes > Kitasatosporales > Streptomycetaceae > Kitasatospora > Kitasatospora sp. NPDC058492. Next base: position 169,023 of record NZ_JBHXMU010000006.1, on the reverse strand, counting down.
AGCGCAGCTCGCCCGGTGTCGCACCCGGCCGAACCGCGCGGTGCGCGGCCAGGGCGGCCTCCGGGTCCGCGTGCACCCGGGCGGCGACGGCGAGCACGTCGGCGTCCGTGGTGGACCCCAGACCGCCCTGCGGGACGACGTAGAGGTGCCCCTCCTCGGTGGTGGTGCCGATGAGCAGATCGACGTCGGCGGCCGGGCCGTCGGCGAGGGCGTCGGCGGGCTGCGCCGGCAGGACCAGGCTGAACGGGCTGAGCCCGGCCAGCGGGTCCGAAGCGGTGCCGGTCCGCAGATCCAGGCCGGCCAGCGCGGGCAGGACCGCCACGAAACGCTCGTCCGGGACCAGGGCGAACGCCTCCACGGTCGGCTCGACGCCCAGCGCGGCCGCCACCGCGGCGGTGACCCGCTGCGCCTGCTCCGGCGTGAACGCGCCGCAGCCGTTGCCGCTCTGGACGATCGCCCGCCGGAACAGACCGGCGGCCGCCGGAGTCGCGAGCAGCGCGCCGACGAGCGTGGCACCCGCGGACTGGCCGAAGACCGTGACGTTCCCCGGGTCGCCACCGAAGGCCGCCACCGAGCCCCGCACCCACCTGAGCGCGGCGAGCACGTCGAGCAGCCCGCGGTTGGCCGGAGCACCCGCCAGCTCCAGGAACCCCGGCACGCCGAGGCGGTAGTTCACCGTCACCAGGACGACGCCGTCGCGGGCGAACGCGCCGCCGCCGTAGAGCGCCGCACGGTTCGAACCGGTGACGAACCCGCCGCCGTGCACGAAGACCATGACGGGGCGCCCGCCCCCGTCGGCGGCCGGCGTGTGGACGTCGACGGTCAGGTACTCCTCGCCGGGCACCCAGCCCGGCCCGAAGTAGGGGCTCATGTCGAGCCGGCCGAAGTCCCGGGCCGGCTGGGGAGCGGTCGGCGAGGGCCTGCTGCCGTCACGGACACCCGACCAGCCCGGGTGCGGCGCGGGCGCGGCGAACCGGCCGGCACCGACCGGCGCCGCCGCGTACGGAAGGGCGCGGAAGCGCTCGCCGGACTCGTCACGGACGCCGCGCACGGCGCCCGCCGGGGTTTCGGCGACCGGATCTGCCTGTCGGGACACGGGATGACTTCCTCTCTGGAAAGGGACATGGTTTGAGGGATCTCCGGACGGGACGTCAGGAGATCAGGACGTCAGGAGATCCGGGAGAAACCCGCCCACTCCTTGATCGCGAACTTCGACCCGCTGCGCGCGACCTCCATCGCCCCTCGGCCGCCGAAGTGCGCAGGGAGGACGAGCGCGTTGTTCTCGGCGGCGCGGCCGAGCAGCCTGCGCCGGGTCGCGCGGGACTCCGCCGGGTCCTCGCAGAAACAGGAATTGGTCTCCGGCTCCGCGATCTGCAACGCGGTGTGCACCAGATCCCCGACGAACAGGGCCTGGTCGCCGCCGGACTCCAGGGTGAGCACGGACGAGCCGGGAGTGTGCCCGGGAGCGAGATCGAGACGCAGATTCCCGTCGATCCGGTACGTCCCGTCCCACAGGTGTGTCAGCCCCGCCGCGTGGACCGGCGCGACGCTGTCCTCGAACACGTTCTGGTTCCCCCGGCCCAGTACGCTCCTGTGCCCGTTGGCCGGGTCCCAGAACTCGAAGTCCCGCCGGGGCATCAGATACGTGGCGTTCGGGAAGGTCGGCACCCAGTCCCGGCCGTCCAGGCGGGTGTTCCAGCCCACGTGATCGACGTGCAGATGGGTGTTGACCACGACGTCGACGTCCTCGGGCCGCACGCCGGCAGCGGCGAGGTTGTCGAGGTAGCCCGTGTCCAGGCGGCTCCACACCGGCGCGTAAGGACGGTCCTTGTGGTTGCCCACGCCGGTGTCCACGAGGATCGTGCGCCCCTCGCTGCGCAGCAGCCAGGACTGGATCGCCGTACGGCACTCGTCCGTCTCCGGGTCCCAGAAGTCGGGCACCAGCCAGTCGCGGTGCTCGTCCCACGAACCGTCGGGGCTGTCCGGGAAGAACTGGCCCGGCGCCAGCCCGGCCGAGCCGTAGAACTCCTTGACGCGGGTGACGGTGACGTCGCCCAGGGTGATCTGGTCGGGGTCCTGATCCATGTTCTGGTCCATGCTCTCGTTCATGTTCTGATCCATGCGGTCCGTCCTCGGGTCCGGGATACGCGGCCGAGTTGGTGGCCGAATGAGACCGATCCTGGACACCCGGACGGGCACCAACCACTCCCGGCTTGTCCTACCCCTCGCAGGGTGTGGCAGGGACCGGGCCGCCACCGAATACTGGGGCGATGAACGGACCAGGCCCACTCGGCGCCTTCCTCCAAGCCCGACGGGCGCAGCTGCGGCCCGAGGACGTCGGCCTGCGCGACCTCGGGCCCCGCAGACGGGTGGCCGGGCTCCGGCGCGAAGAACTGGCCCAACTCGCGGGCGTCAGCGTCTCCTACTACACCCGGCTCGAACAGGGCCTGTCCCGCGGGGCCTCCGCCGAGGTACTCGACGCCATCGCCGGCGCACTCCTGCTCGACACCCACGAGCGCGCCCACCTCGACCGGCTCGCCGACACCGCCCGCCACACGCCCCGGCCACGCCGCCCACGGCCCGAGAAGCTCGCCGACGAAACCCGGGACCTCCTCCGCGCCGTCGACGGCGTCCCCGCGATCGTGCTCGGCCGCCGCACCGACGTCCTGGCCTGGAACACCCTCGGACACGCCCTGCTGGCCGGCCACCTCGACCTCCTCAGCCCGGACGACCCGGCACGACGACCGAACATGAGCCGGATGCTCTTCCTCGACCTGCACTGCCGAGACCTGTACGCGGACTGGGAACGCAAGGCACGCGCGGTGGTCGGCAACCTGCGCATCGCCGTCGGCAGACATCCGGAGGACGCGCTGCTCGCGGGTCTGATCGGCGAACTGACCATGAAGAGCCAGGAGTTCGTCGCCCTGTGGGCAGACCACCGCGTAGTGCCGTGCGACGCCTCGTCCTACGAGCTGCACCACCCCGTCGTCGGCACGGTCACGGTGACCCAGCAGACCCTGTCCATCGCCCGCTCACCAGACCAGGCGCTCATCGTGTGCACCACCCCCGCCAACTCCCCCTCCGAACAGGCCCTCACCCTCCTCCGCCACGCGGCCGCCGGCCGGGCACCGTACGTGTGCGGCTCCGGCGCTTCTCAGGTGTAGGCCGGGTAAGCGCTGCGGCCCCGGGCCCGCTGGAACGGCGCCGCCCCGGCCTCCGCTGCGCGGGGCGCAGCGGGGCTTGCGGTCTTCCCCGAACCGCCCGCGATCCTCCGAGCAGCCAGCACCGACACGGCCAGGCGGACGCAGGCCACAAGCGCCCGCGCAAGGCCAAGAGCACCAAGCGGACCTCGAAGGCGCGCAACGGCTTGAAGCCCTCCCCCGACCGGCGGCAGGAACTCACCAGCCACCGCCCTCGGCGACAGCAAGGGACATCACCGGGAGGCTGAGGACCCCACATGGACGTCGACCGTGAATACAGAGTGGAGCAACCCCGCGAGCGCGGGGCCGACATGGGCAGCACCCAGTCCAGGCGTACCCAGCCGGAGCAACCCCCGAGAGCCCGGGGCCGATGACGGTGATGACGTGCTTCTGCTGCTCGCGCAGGAGCAATCCCCGCGAGCGCGGGGCCGACCGCGCGGGTCAACTCGGCTTTCGTGTACATGTAGAGCAACCCCCGCGAGCGCGGGGCCGATGACGCCCGCATCCGCCGGGATCTGACCGACACCGAGCAACCCCCGCGAGCGCGGGGCCGATAGCAGATCGACGAGCTGCGCACCGAAGCGCACCGAGCAACCCCCGCGAGCGCGGGGCCGATATCTCGGGCCGTCGTCCTTGGGCTGTACGGCGGAGCAACCCCCGCGAGCGCGGGGCCGATGGCGCTCGCCGTTCCCCGCCCCGGCCCGGATCGGAGCAACCCCCGCGAGCGCGGGGCCGATCGCACCGGCTCCACCCCCAGGTGCCGGGCAAGGGAACAACCCCCGCGAGCGTGGGGCCGATCAGTGGCGGAGCCGTGCCCGCCGTAATTCGCAGGAGCAACCCCCGCGAGCGCGGGGCCGATAGCGGATCGCGGGCTCGAACCGTGTCCGCACGGGAGCAACCCCCGCGAGCGCGGGGCCGATTCCGGCGAGCGCATCCTGTCCACCAGCACGCCGGAGCAATCCCCGCGAGCGCGGGGCCGATACCCCCGACCCCGATGACGCGTCCCGCACGACGGAGTAACCCCCGCGAGCGCGGGGCCGATTACACGTCGGCTGTCCCGTACGCCTTGACCAGGGAGCAACCCCCGCGAGCGCGGGGCCGATCCGTACAGGGCGCATACGGTGACGATCTCCCGGGAGCAACCCCCGCGAGCGCGGGGCCGATACGGCGACCGGGCGGCCGGCCTCGGGGGCCGCGGAGCAACCCCCGCGAGCGCGGGGCCGATTGACCGTGGTCGTCGAGGAGGGCGGCGGCCCGAGAGCAACCCCCGCGAGCGCGGGGCCGATGTGTCCGGCCTCTCCGGCCGGGAGCGTGAGGTGGAGCAACCCCCGCGAGCGCGGGGCCGATCCGTCCGGCGCCTCCGTGTAGGGGCGGCCGAAGGAGCAACCCCCGCGAGCGCGGGGCCGATGCGTAGCGCAGCGCCTTGTGAAACAGCGGCACGGAGCAACCCCCGCGAGCGCGGGGCCGATCTGCGGGTGTGTGAGCCGGAGGAGGCGTTGGTTGAGCAACCCCCGCGAGCGCGGGGCCGATCGGCCGGACGGAACCCTGCTCCAGCACCACGGGGAGCAACCCCCGCGAGCGCGGGGCCGATCTAGCCCCATGACACCCTCCGGTACCAAGCCAGGAGCAACCCCCGCGAGCGCGGGGCCGATGACACCGCCGAGGACCTGTGCGGCGACCTGTGGGAGCAACCCCCGCGAGCGCGGGGCCGATAGATACCAGGCCATCGGCTTAGTGCCCTCTTCCGAGCAACCCCCGCGAGCGCGGGGCCGATCACGCCGCCGCCGCTACGTCGTCGGTGACCGGGGAGCAACCCCCGCGAGCGCGGGGCCGATATCCTCAACAAGGCGGACGAGGCCGTGACACGGGAGCAACCCCCGCGAGCGCGGGGCCGATTGCGGCTTGTCGGGCGCGCTTCATCGAGGAGCGGAGCAACCCCCGCGAGCGCGGGGCCGATGCGCTGACGGCGGGGATGCGCGGGTTGTCGACGGAGCAACCCCCGCGAGCGCGGGGCCGATCGAGGACGCGCGGGCCCGCCGCGAGCAGGAAGCGAGCAACCCCCGCGAGCGCGGGGCCGATACTTCCTGACCTGCAGTGATTAGCGGGCGAGGGGCCTGATTGATTCAGTTCGATCGGTAGAGGCGCCGTCGAACAGCCGATGCGTCGCTGCCATCTCTCCTTGCCCCAGGGCTGGTTGTCAGTGTCGTTGCCTACGCTCTCGAAGCGTACTCGCACGTGGAGGTCAAGACGATGGCTGAGGATTGTTGGCAAGGGAAGATGATGCGAAAACAGAACCGCGACAGCCGACCGGCTCGCGGTAGCCCCCTCGGGGAGCCAAGCGGCATGGCCCTGCGACGGCCTCCCGGAAGCCGGCGCAAGGGCCCGGGGCCGCCCGGGGGGGGGGTCCGTGGTGGGTAGGGTGGATAACGCCGCCGGGCCCCACGCGGAATAAGGAGGGGGCGGACCC
>NZ_JBHXMU010000006.1:138590-163346 GCF_042720685.1 Kitasatospora sp. NPDC058492 | reverse complement strand
CCCTGGGGTCTTCACCGGGGCTGGGCCCGGGGCCGCCCCCGGGGTGCCCGCCCATGGGCCCCGGCGCCTCCGAGGGGCGAGGTCAGTGGTCGATCGAGTCGATCAGCTCGCGGGCGCCGTCGCGGATCAAGGTGGCGGCGACCCCCACGCCGAGCGCTTCCGGGCTGAGCTGGCCGGCCGATTGGCGGGCTTCCAGCACGGTGGCGCCGTCCGGGGAGAAGACCATCGCGCGAAGGCCCAGGTGCCCGTCCTCGAAGGCGCGGGCGAACCCGGCGATCGGGCTGTTGCAATGCCCGCGCAGGGCGTTGAGCAGGGCCCGCTCGGCGGTGATCTCCCGCGTCGTGGCGCGGTCGCCGAGTGGGGTGAGGAGGTCGATCAGGTCGGCGTCATCCTCGCGGCACTGCAAGCCGAGCACGGCTGCCCCCAGCGGCGGGCACATCTGCTCGACGGTCAGGACCTGGCTGATCCGGTGTTGTTCACCGATGCGCTCCAGCCCGGAGGCGGCCAGCACCAGAGCATCGACCTCCCCGGCTTCCAGGACCGCCAGCCGCAGGTTCGCCGTTCCCCTGATCGGCACCAGGTCCAGGTGGGGGTGGCTGCGGGTGAGCTGGGCGACACGCCGCACCGCCGAGGTGGCGACCCGGGTGCCGGGCGGCAGCTGGTCGAGGGTGAGGCCGCCCGGGTGGATCAGGGCGTCACGAATGTTCGCCCGCTCGGGGTGGGCCGCGAAGACGGTGCCCGGGGTGACCAGCGGGTCGCCTGCCACGTCCTTCATACAGTGCACCGCGAGGTCGCACACCCCGCTCAGCAGGGCTTCCTCGATGTCGCCGGTGAAGGCGCCCTTGTCGTGCAGTTCGGCCTGTTCGCCGGGCTCGCGGTCGCTGGCCGCGACGAACGGCACCAGCTTGGTGGTCACGTCGGGGTGGAGTGCGGCCAGGTCGGCCCGGACGCTTGCAACCTGGGCTAGCGACATGGCCGAGGCGCGGGCGCCGATGCGGATCGTGCGGCGGGTGGACGGCATTCGATCTCTCCGATCACGACTCCGACAAACCGTCGGAAAAAGGTAGGCCCGTGTTCGAGTAGCATGCGGTCAACATCTCTTCAGGTGCCGGGAGTTCGGGAATGCGGACGCTGATTGTCGGATCGCGGGCCAGTCACCTCGCGCGAGCGCAGGTCAGGGAGTTCCTGGCGCCGTTGCGGGACCGCTTCCCCGACGTCGAGTTCCGGCACCAGGTGATCCTTGAAGGCGGTGACCGGGACCGGAAGACGGCCCTGTCGCAGGTGTCGGCCCACTCGGGCGGCTCCGCGTTCTCCACCGAGCAGGAAGCCGCGCTGGTGCGGGGCGAGGTGGACGTGATCGTCCATTCGTTGAAAGACCTGCCGACCAGCAACCCGCCCGGCCTGGTGCTGCTGCCCCCGCCCGGCCGCGAGGACGTGCGGGATGCGTTGTGCGGCTCGACGCTGGCCGACCTGCCGCAGGGTGGCCGGGTCGGCACGTCGGCGGCCCGCCGGATCGCCCAGCTGCTGCACGTCCGCCCGGACCTGGTCTTCGTGCCGATCCGCGGAAACGTGCCGCCCCGGCTGAACAAGCTCAAGACGATGAACCTCGACGGCGTCGTTCTGGCGGCGGCCGGGCTGGTGCGACTCGGCTTGGACGGCGCGATCGGCGAGTTGCTGCCGCTTGGCCAGTTCCCCCCGAGCCCCGGTCAGGGGGCGCTCGGAATCCAGATCCGCGAGGACAACGAGCTGGCCCGCGAAATTCTGGCCGGCACCGGCGACCTGGTAGTGGACGCGGAGGTTCGGGCCGAGCGGGCAATGCTCGGCGAACTGCACGGCGGGTGCTCGGTTCCGGTCGGCGCCTACGCGAAGGCCGCCGGCGAAACGCTGTCGCTGCACGCGCAGGTCACCTCCCTGGACGGGACGAACCAGGTCGAGGCCAGCTTCTCCGGCCCCGTCTCGGAGCCGGAGAAGCTGGGCATCCAGGTGGCCGGCCTTCTCCTGGACCAGGGCGCCGAGGCGATCCTGTCGGAGATCCGCCCGGCCGCTTAGCCGGCCAGCAGCCGCGCGAGGTCAGCAGCGGCATAGGTGATGATCCGCTCGGCACCCGAGCGCTTGAGCATCATGAACAGCTCCAGCAGCGGGCGGAAGTCCCGCCGCCCGGTGCCCGGATCGAGCGGGGCGAGCCGGGTGTACTCGCCGGAGACGGAGAACGGCATCAGCGGCGCCGCGGTCTTCTGCTTGAGGGTGGTGAGCACATCCACCGAGAGCATCCCTGGTTCCAGCAGCAGCATGTCGGCCCCCTCGCCGACGAAAGCCAGACCGGTGTCCACCGCGGTTTCCGGCTGGCGCGGGCTGATCTGGAACGGTCGGTGGGCACCGGAGGCCGGGGTGGCCCGCATGGTGGCCCGGTAGCCCTCGTAGAGGGCGGAGTCGAAGATCAGATGGGGCATGGTCGCCACGTCGCGGTGGCCGTTCTCGTCCAGGGCTTGGCGCACGCAGGAGGTGGTGCCCCGGACCATCGCGGCCGGTCCCACGATGTCGGCGCCGGCCTCGGCCTGGATGACGGCCTGGGCGGCGATCATCGCTGCTGTGCGGTCCAGGTCGATCCGGCCAGCGCTGGTCAGGTGGCATTCGCCGGTGTCGGTGTGGCCGCACAGGCAGTTCTCGGTCATCACCGCGATGCCCGGCTCGGCGTCCTTTGCGGCGTGGATGGCCCGCACCATCAGGCTGTCGGGTGCGACGGCGCCGGACGCCTCGGCGTCGCGATGCAGGCTGTTGGCGAACACCTTCACCGAGCGGACGCCCAGGGAGGCCAGGTCACGCACCGTCTGCGGGATCTCGGCGACCGTGACGGTCGGCATCGGCCGGTCGGCGTCCTCGCTGTCCTCGCGGACCAGTAGGACCATCGACAGGTCGGCCGCCGTGAGCGAGGGGCCCTCCAGGAAGCTGCGGACGGCCGCCCGGCCGTGCAACCGGGCGGGGTCCGTGATCGCTGTGCTGTGCTGGGTGGTGGTCATGTCGTCCTCTCGATCATGGCTGTGGGCAAGGGCGTCAGCGGGTGCCGGTGCCGGTGGCGGCCAGGGCGGGCGGGTGTATCGGCGGGCGGCGGTGGCCCGACAGGCGGCGTGGGCCACTGCGCGGGCCGCCCTGCGGGGGTGGACGAGGAGCTGGCGGCGGGTGAGCGGCTGCTCGGGCAGGGCCACCTCGGCCCAGACCTTCTTGCCCCGTATGGTGTGCTCGGCCCCGTGGGCGAGGGCCAGGCGCTCGACCAGGAAGATGCCCCGGCCGGCCTCCGCGTCCGGGCCCGAGACCTGGTGGCGGGGCAGGGCCCGCGAGCCGTCGTAGACCTCGATGATCAGGCGGCGCAGGTCGAGGTCGGCGTGCACCCCGACGGTGAGCATCGCTCCGCTGGTGTGCCGCACCGCGTTGGTGACGAGTTCCGAGATCACGGTGTCCAGGGCCAGGCGGCTGTCGTTGTCCGTGCGGACCCCCCACTGTTTGATCAGCCGGCCGAGCCGCTGGCGGCTCATGGGGACGGAGACGGGATCGCGGACCAGGAAGAAGCTGCTGTTGCACACGCGCATGTCGAAGGAACCCTTCGGGGCGTCAGGCCGGAGCTGGGGGCTTGGGGGTGCCGTGCGGAGGGAAGGGCCTGATCTCGCCCGATCTCTACTCGGCTGGTACACAGTCAACTACAGCCCGTAGTGGTGCCGGTGGTGCCAGCAGGGGGTGCATTTCTCGCACGGGGGCCGCTTTGGGGGGCCAGGATTGGGCACCAGTCAGTCAAAGGCTTGGGGGACGGGCATGATGGCACCAGACGGCATCGGCGCCGTGCTGAGGCGGATCCGGGAGACCGCCGAACTCACCCGCGACGAGCAGGCCCTGCTCTTACAGGACGCTCAAGGCGGCACGTGGTTCGACCCGGAGAACCTGAAGCGCTGGGAGACCGAGCGACGTCTGCCCACCCCGAGGTGGCACCAGCTGCTGGCCGACGGGTACGGGCTCTCGGTGGAGGAGGTCGCCCGAGCAGTGGCCACCTCGCGGCGCTGGCGCAGGCTCCACCAGCAGCCGGTCGAAGACGAAGGAGAGGAGGGTACGGCGGTGAATCGACGACAGTTTCTCGGCGCGGCGGCACTGGCGACAGGTGTCGCCGCGCTGCCCGGCATCGCGGAGGCGCGAGAGGGGATCGACGCCGGACTGTCCGGCTCCGACGCTGGCGACCTCGCCTACCTCGACGGGGCGTTCGAACGCCACCGCGGCGGCTACCACGGTCGGGCGCCCGGGGTCGTGCTGACACAGATGCGCCAGGACCTCGGTCTCCTGCAAGACGTCCTCAGCCGCCCGCACCCCGCCGGCACCCGTACCGACCTGGCCCGCACCGCGGCTGGGATCACCGGACTGGTTGCGATCATCCAGCACGACCGGGGTGACCAGCGCGACTCCCACGGCTGGTTCGCCACCGCCGAGAAGGCCGCCCGCGAGTCCGGTGATCGGCACATGCTGGCCTGGGTCCTGGCCCGGCACGCGATGGTCCCGCTGAACTACGGCGCCCCGAACGCTGCCGCGAACCTGGCTATCTGCGCTCGTCGCGAGGCAGGCCGAACCCCCACGGCCGCCGCAGCTCTGGCCGCCGCCGTCACCGCGCGCGCCCTGGCCTCCATCGGTGACCACCGAGGGGCCCTTCGCGCGGTCGCGGACGCCCGTAACATCGCCGAACACCTGAACTCCGCGCAGGCCGCCGACACCTGGTTCGGCTACCCGCTCCAGAAGCATCACGTCCACCTGTCCCAGGCGTTCACGCTGATGGGCCGCACCCGCGAGGCGAACGCCGAACAGGAGGCAGCCCTCGCCCTCACCAAATCGCCGTCCGTCATGACCCGGGCCCTGCTGACCATGGACGCCGCGACCTGCCTGAGCATGGACGGCGACCCGGCCGCCGCCGCTGACATGGCCGTTGGGGTCTGGCAGCAGCTGCCAGCAGCATTCCGGGACGGGCTGGTCCGGTCCCGCGCCGAGGCCCTTCACCGCACCCTCGCCGGCCTCGCCCACGACCGACTCGGCGAAGCTCTCGCCAGCTGACCGACCCGGATCCGGTGGGGGCGGGCGCCGGAGGAGCCCCCACCGGGGCTCCCGCGCGGCCGGAAGCCCAACACCTCCGATGGAAGGACACTCGCGCCGCCGTTCGGCCAGACGCAGCGAAACGGGCGCGGCACCGCCGCATCGGCCGAAGGCCGATGCACCACCTGCGGCCGGCAGCTGAGAGGACGCCGACCGCACACCATGTGAGAGATGCTGGCCGACCCCAAGAACAGCCGCTCCGCATCCCCCGGTTCGCGGGTCTCAGCCCAACCACTCGCCAGCCGGGGCATCATGACTGCATGCAAGTTGAAGCGATATCAGCGCTTGCAGCATCAGGGGCCGCGATCCTCGGGGTGCCCGCTGCCTTGATCGTCGGCCTGCGGCAGACTCGCGCTGCCCAGCGGACTGCCGAGGTCGCCTCGCAGGCGGCCCACGATGAATGGCGCGGCAACACGCGACGAGAAGCCGCGATCACGTTCGTCCTTGCGGGGGAACAGCAGCTGGAGACGATCAGGATTCTTAAGATCGCTGAGAAGACATTTGATTTGGACGAGGTCGCGCAAATGTGGCGGGAGCTGCTGAATGCTCTGGCTCTGGTGCGGATCGAGGGTCCGGAACCGTTCTCAGCGAAGGCTGCCCAAGCCTGGAAGACCTTGAACTCGGTCACGCTCGACGTGGTTAGCGCCCATAGGCGTCTAACTCCCGTGCTGTTATTGCGATCTGCGGCCGACCAGGGAGAATAAGCCGCGAAGATGGTCCTGAAAGAAATCAACCACCCTCGGAAAAATCCCGTGCCCGCAGCAGTCTGGGCGGCACTGAGGGAGAGCCAGCTGTTCTCTCCTAGACCTCGGCGCTGGCTCGGCGTGCTAGGTGGGACGGCCCTGGACCGCGGCCGGGCCCACGGCCGGTGGTCTCCTTTGGCGACTCGTACGCCCAGTTCCGCAGGGAACTTGTTGAATTCAGCGACTCAATTCGCGAACAGTTTGACGCGCCCACGCCTATTTTGTCGTCTCGTCGGGCCAGCATCATCGGGCGAAGGAGTGAGCACCGCGAACTGCTGTGGTCGTCTGAGTGGGAGGCCGCGGAGCAACCCCGCGAGCGCGGGGCCGATCGCGCCGAGCGCCTGGCCAAGGCGCTGGGCTGGGAGCAACCCCCGCGAGCGCGGGGCCGATTCCAGCTTGGCTTCTTCCAGAGCGGTCCGGGCGGAGCAACCCCCGCGAGCGCGGGGCCGATGCGGCCGACCACTCCGGGTGGTCCGCCTCGCCGGAGCAACCCCCGCGAGCGCGGGGCCGATATCAGGTCGACGGCGAGCTGTTCGCGGTCGCAGGAGCAACCCCCGCGAGCGCGGGGCCGATATCAGGTCGACGGCGAGCTGTTCGCGGTCGCAGGAGCAACCCCCGCGAGCGCGGGGCCGATAGGGCGAGGGTCTAGTCGGTGGACTCGTCGCCAGAGCAACCCCCGCGAGCGCGGGGCCGATGAGACCGGGCTCGGCGGCGCACGGCTGCACCGGGAGCAACCCCCGCGAGCGCGGGGCCGATCTCGCGTCGGCCGGTCCTGCGCCGGAGCGCGCGGAGCAACCCCCGCGAGCGCGGGGCCGATGCCCCGGTCGTGCTCTCGGCCGTGGCCTCCGGAGAGCAACCCCCGCGAGCGCGGGGCCGATGCTTTTTTGTTCCCAAAAACAGGCTAGGTGGGAGAGCAACCCCCGCGAGCGCGGGGCCGATCCCGCACCCCGCACCAGCCCGGCTGGGCCAAGGGAGCAACCCCCGCGAGCGCGGGGCCGATCGGCGGGCGCCGACTTCTTCCGTACGGCACCCCGAGCAACCCCCGCGAGCGCGGGGCCGATGGCGGCGGTCAGGAGGAGGAGCGGCCGAGCTGGGAGCAACCCCCGCGAGCGCGGGGCCGATGTGGCTGCGGTACTGCCCGCCCCGCCCGCCTCGGAGCAACCCCCGCGAGCGCGGGGCCGATACTTCCTGACCTGCAGTGATTAGCGGGCGAGGGGCCTGATTGATTCAGTTCGATTGGTAGAGGTGCCGTTGAACAGCCGGTGCGTTGTTGCCATCTTTCTTTGCCCCAGGGCTGGTTGTCATTGTCGTGGCCTACGTTCTCGAAGCGTACTCGCGCGTGGGGGTTGAGACGATGGTTGAGGGCCGTTGGCAGTGGTATCCGCCCGGGGTCGGGGGCTGGCTGGGCGTACCGTGGGGTAGGTCCGTCGGGCAGAGTGGGGGCGGCGGTTGATGCCGGGTACCGTCACGGTATGACGATCAGTGACTTCGTTGTGGTGACGACGACCCATGACGACGAGGCAAAGGCCCGTGAGCTCGCCTCGGCGGTGATCCGTGACCGCTTGGCCGCGTGTGCGCAGGTCTACCGTGTCCAGTCCGTCTATTGGTGGGACGGTGCGGTGCAGGACTCCGCCGAGTGGCGGGTCGACTTCAAGTCCCGGGCGAGCCTGGCTGATCGGCTGTGCGCGCGCATCGTTGAGCTGCACTCCTACGACACGCCGGAGGTCGTCGGGGTGCCGGTGATCACTGGATCGGCCGCCTACCTGGACTGGGTGGCCGCTGAGACACGAAGCTGATCGGCAGTTACTCCAGGGAGGCTCGGATCTCGTCTCGAAAGGCCTGGGCCGCCGACGATGCCGGGAGCCGTTCGGCCCTCACCTCCCTGTGGGACCAGGCCGGCGCGAGCGAAGCCCACACGGACAGGCTGCTCGCGGAGGCTGGCGTCCGACAGGCCGGAGCGGTCCCCATGGAGGAGGCCAGCCAGTGGGTGCGAAACGCCACCACCACCATGGACCAGGCCCGGCAAGACGCCACGCTGCGGCTCTGCGCGCACCTGACCAGCATCCAGCCCATGGCGCTGCTGACCGAGGACCCGCGCCAAGTCGTCTGCTGGCCCTGCTGCACCGAGGCCCGAGCGACTCGGACCTGTTCGACCTGCGGGTCTCCGGCGGGTTCGGCGTCGCTGCCGGGCGGTGTCGAGTCGATCGTGCGCGGCCCCGCGGTGCTGTACTCACGGGTCATCTGTGCGCCGTGTGCGGACCCCGGCCATCCGGTGGGGACGTTCGGCAACGGGTGGGGCTGAGGCCTCATCATGGATGACCCGGCAGGACAGTCACAGAGAGGACGCCATGAGCGCGACCATCCCCCCTAAACGCCAGGGCGCCTGGAGCCGGGGCCGCCGTGAGACCGCGGGCCCAAACCGCGGGAGGCACCCCCTGATGCCGCCGCCGGGCGAGATCCCGATCCCGGTGGACGAGGAGATCGAGGAGGACGACATGACCCCGCAGAAGGACCCCAGCGGCGGTTCGGGCGGAATCGGTGGCCCGAAGGTACCGCCGGCGGCACCGAAGACCCCGCCGCCGGCCGACCCGCTGCCGAACCCCGAGAAGTGACTCCCCGGCTGGCCGGCCGTACGGCGGTGCGGCCGGCCAGTGCTACTCGTCGCGGAACAGATGCCAGAGCGGGATCCCGATCGCGCTGAGCTGGTCGAGCGTGGGCGGGACGAGGCCGGAACAATCCCCCGCGAGCGCGGGGCCGATGCCTCCCGGAAGCGGGACAGGTAACCGTCCGAGGAGCAACCCCCGCGAGTGCGGGGCCGATTGGCGCTTGGCCTGCGCCTTGGCGTACTCGGTGGAGCAACCCCTGCGAGCGCGGGGCCGACAGAAGAGAGGCAAGCGGGGCATCACCCAGTAAAGGGCAACCCCCGCGAGCGCGGGGCCGACAGCCCGGCGCCGCCGCCGGTCTGCCCCACCCCGGAGCAACCCCCGCGAGTGCGGGGCCGACCCTGTCGGGACTGGACAGCCGACAGCCGAGGGAGAGCAACCCCCGCGAGCGCGGGGCCGATGTTCTGGTTGTGCCGGGCGGTGTCGCTCCACGGGGGCAACCCCCGCGAGCGCGGGGCCGACGTGGCGGCGCCGCCAGTGCCGAGGGCGATGAGGGAGCAACCCCCGCGAGCGCGGGGCCGACGGTGGGTGTGTGTGGCAGGGTCTAGAACGGGCGGAGCAATCCCCGCGAGCGCGGGGCCGACGCCCGCACCGCCCGCTTCGCCGCCGCCTACGCCGAGCAATCCCCGCGAGCGCGGGGCCGATACCGAGTGGCTCCACGACGCCTACGACCCCAACGAGCAATCCCCGCGAGCGCGGGGCCGATCTGGTGCTGCTGCTGGCGGAGGCCTACTACGGGGAGCAATCCCCACGAGCGCGGGGCCGATGGTTCGACGTGGCACCGCAGTGCGGACGGGCGGGAGCAATCCCCGCGAGCGCGGGGCCGATCCATCCCCCAATCCGTCACGGCGACCTGATGCGGAGCAATCCCCGCGAGCGCGGGGCCGACCAGCCGGGACCACTTCTTCTGCAGCCTGCGCCGGAGCAATCCCCGCGAGCGCGGGGCCGACAGCCCCGCATCCCTGCTGCCTGTCGGCCCCTCGGAGCAATCCCCGCGAGCGCGGGGCCGACCAGAACGCCTGGATCGAGGCGGCGGGCGCCGAGGAGCAATCCCCGCGAGCGCGGGGCCGATGGTGGAGACGCCGGAGGGCAGGGTGACGTCCACGAGCAATCCCCGCGAGCGCGGGGCCGATCAGCGGCGACGAGCTGCGGCCCCTGCCCAAGGGGAGCAATCCCCGCGAGCGCGGGGCCGATCCGCCCAGGGTCAGAGCTGGGCGGCTCTTCGCTGAGCAATCCCCGCGAGCGCGGGGCCGATTCGCTGAGGTCCGGGCTGATGCGGTGGTCGCCGGAGCAATCCCCGCGAGCGCGGGGCCGATAGGTGGGTGCGGTGCCTGCGGACAGGATGACCGGAGCAATCCCCGCGAGCGCGGGGCCGATCCGCCGTTCACCGACGCCGAGACGTGGCGCCGGGAGCAATCCCCGCGAGCGCGGGGCCGATCGCAAGTACCGCACCCGGGAACAGCTCTGGAAGGAGCAATCCCCGCGAGCGCGGGGCCGATCCGGGTGCGGCCGGTCGGCTGTGAGAGGCGTGGGAGCAATCCCCGCGAGCGCGGGGCCGATGCTTTCTGACCTGCGGTGATTAGCGGGCGAGGGGCCTGATTGATTCAGTTCGATCGGATGGCAGCCCGGAGGGGAGTCGATGTATGACCGTCATATTTCTTTGCTCCGAGGCGAGTTGTCAGTGCCGTGTCCTACGCTCTCGAATCGTACCTGCACGTGGAGGTTGAGACGATGGTTGAGGATCGTTGGCAGTGGTACCCGCCCGAGGTCAGGGGGTGGCTGGGTGCGCTGTGGGGTAAGTCTGCCGGGCGGGCCGGGGGGACGGCCAACCTTCTGCTGTCGCACATGCTGGACACTGCGGCGGTGGCCGAGATTGTCTGGGACCGCTACCTGCCGCCGGTGACGCGGTGGCGTCTGGACGCTCTGGCGGGGGGTGCGGGTAAGGGGCGGCGCCTGTTCGCCTGGTTGTGCGGGATTCATGACTGTGGCAAGGCCACCCCGGCGTTTCAGCATCTCGATGCCGCCGGCGAGGCTGCGGTCCGTCAAGCGGGGCTCACCTGGGACAAGTACGCGGTGAAGGGCTCGTCTTGGCGACATGACAAGGCCGGTGGCCGGGTGCTGAGGGCGCTGCTCACTGACGCGAAGTGGCGTGAGGAGCAGGTCGGTTGGGTCTGGCCGCTGGTCGCCGGCCACCACGGGCTGATCCCGACGTTGGGGCAGCTGAGCCCGCCGAAGAAGAACGAAAAGCTGCAAGGCAGCAGCCGGCCCTGGAAGCTCGCGCAGTCGGCGCTGGTGGAGGTGTTCTCGCGGGAGCTCGGCTATGAGGGGGAGTCGCCGCTGGCCGCGGTGGAGCCGGTGCTGGTGCCGAGCCGGGCGGCGCAGCTTCAGCTGTCCGGTTTCGTGGTGATGGCGGACTGGATCGCCAGCGACGAGCGGCACTTCACGGGTGTGTCCGACCTGGCGAAGGTGGCGATGCCTCAGGCGCGGCAGCGGGCTGCGGCGGCGTGGTCGAGGCTCGAACTGCGCGGTGGATGGGGGGCGTTGGCGGCGCCCGGCCCGGAGACGTTCCGGGACCGGTTCGGCCACGGGACCAGGCCTTCGCAGGAGTTGGTCCTCGACGTGGTGCGCCGGATGGGCGGGTCCGGTCTGGTGATCGTCGAGGCGCCGATGGGGGAGGGCAAGACGAAGGCGGCGCTGGCGGCGGCCGAGCTGCTGGCAGCGCGTCACGGTGCGGACGGGGCGTTCCTGGGCATGCCGACCCAGGCGACGGCGGACCCGATGTTCACCCAGGTCCGGTCGTGGCTGCGCGAGGTCGGCGATGGGCTGGAGGGCCAGGTCGCGCTGCTGCACGGCAAGCGGATGTTCAACAAGGAGTGGCGCGGCCTGCTGGAGGGCGCGGGGGAGTGGGGGCAGGACGCCGACGACCCCTTCGCTTCTGTGGGGGAGGACGAGTTCGGCATGCAGACCGACTGCTTCGACGGCTGCACGGACGGGGAGCGCCGGGCCCCCGCCGAGTGGTTCCTCGGGCGTCGCCGTGGGTTGCTGAGCCCGTTCGCGGTCGGCACCATCGACCAGCTTCTGTACGCCGCGACCCGTACCAAGCACGTGATGCTGCGGATGGCCGGCCTGGTGGGCAAGGTCGTGATCCTCGACGAGGTCCACGCCGCCGATGTCTACATGTCGCAGTTCCTGCTGGAGGGCCTGTGGTGGCTCGGGCAGGCCGGCGTGCCGGTGGTGCTGCTGTCGGCGACGCTGCCGCCGGAGCAGCGGCGCCGCCTGGTCGCCGCCTACCTGGCCGGTACGCGGTCGGCGGAGGCCTCGGCGGCCCTGGAGCTGCCCGAGCCGGAGGGCTATCCGAGCGTCACGGCGGCCTGGGCGGGGCCGGACGGGCGGCCGGAGTTGTTGGTGGAGAGCACCGCATCCTGGCGTGAGGACCTTCAGGTGCGGGTCGAGGTGCTCGATGAACAGCCGACGCGGACCGACGCCCAAGTCGCGCAGGATGCCGCCGTGGTCGACTATCTGAGGGAGCGGCTGGTCGACGGCGGGTGCGTGCTGGTCATCCGGAACACCGTGGCCCGCGCCCAGTCCACGTTCGAGGCCCTCCGCAAGGAGTTCGGCGCTGATGTCCGGCTCCTGCACGGGCGCCTGCACGCCGGCCACCGGGCGGACCGTACGCAGGAGGTGCTGAAGCTCCTCGGACCACCGGCCGAGGGATCCGGGCGTCCCGGCAGGATGATCGTCGTCGCGACCCAGCTCGCGGAGCAGTCCTTCGACGTCGACGCCGATCTGCTGATCACCGACCTCGCTCCGATGGACCTGCTCCTCCAGCGCATCGGACGCCTCCACCGCCACGACGGCGTGCAGCGCCCCCGCCGGCTGTCCCGGCCCACCGTTGTCATCACCGGTATCCGCCTCGACGACGACGGCGTGCCGCAGATCCTGCGCGACTCCGAGGGGATCTACGGCCGCTACCTCCTGCTGCGCACGGCCGCCGAGGTCGAGCGGGCGGCGAAGGCCGACGCAGGCGCGTGGAGCATCCCCGGCCAGGTGCCGGACCTGGTTGCCCGGGTCTACGGCACCGATCCCGTCGTCCCGGCGGAGTGGGCCGAGGTCGAGGCACAGGCGCGACAGGACTGGGAGAAGCGGCAGGCCAAACGCCGTGAGGAAGCCGCCCAGTACGTCCTGACCCGCGCCGGGGAGCACGGTTCGCAGACTCTGGCCGGTCTGCACTACGGAGCCCACGGCACGCTGGCAGAGGGGCAGTTCGAGGCACTCGTTCGGGATGGGGACCGGAGCGTGGAGGTCGTGCTGGTGCGCCGCACCGGGGAGGACTTCCACGCGATGACGGGCCGTAAGTTCGGCCCCAACGGGACGGTCGCGGCCGAGATGGTGGACGACGTGCTCTCCGGGACGGTGCGCCTGCCCACCAAGCTGACAAAGGCTGCCGAGCAGGCGCTCGGTCCGCTGTCGGGCTGGCGCGACCATCCATGGCTGCGATACAGCCTGGCCCTCGAACTCGACGAGCGCGGGGACGCCGCCCTCGGTGACTTCCAACTGCGCTACGACGACCTGCTCGGCCTCGTGGTGAGCGGAGGGCCCCAGCGCGCCCCGGTACCGATAAAGGCGAGGGGGTGAGTCGAACAGGCGTCGCCCCACCCCCTCAACCCCGCGACCGCGGGGCCGACTTGCAGCCGACCAGGGCCGGAAAACACGGCCACGGGCCATCCCCGCGCACCAAAGCAGGCGGGGCCGGGGGCAATTCAAGCATTCACCCCACAACAGGCATCCGCCGGTGCCACGATGAACCAGCAACAAGCTAAACATGGCTAGTTGGGAGATCAGCGCGTGCCTGGGTACAACCTTGTCGACGAACCGTGGCTGACGGTACGACCCGTCGGTGGCGGGCCCCCCGTGCAGGTGGGGATCGCTGGGGCCCTGGCCCGGGCCCACGAGTTCGAGGGCCTCGTCGTCGAGTTCTCCACGCAGTTCCCGGCCGTCCTGCGCCAGGTCCTGCTGCCCGTCGTCGCCGATGCGACCGGCGCGCCCCAGAACCCCGGGGAGAAGGGTGAGCGGCTCACCCGCGGCGGATTCACGAAGGACGAGCTGGGCAGCCTGGAGACCTACCTCGCCGATCACCGGGCGAAGTTCGACCTCTTCGACCCCGCCGCCCCGTTCGGGCAGGTCGCCGGGCTGCGTACCGCCAAGGACGAGACGAAGGGCTCCGCCGCCCTGGTGGCGACCGCGGCGAGCGGCAACAACGTCCCGCTGTTCGGCACCCGTACCGACGCGGACCCGCTCGACCTGACGCCGGCCCAGGCCGCCCACTGGCTCGTGCACGCCCACTGCTGGGACACCGCGGCGATCAAGACCGGCGTCGTCGGCGACGACCAGGTCAAGGCGGGCAAGACGACCGGGAACCCCACCGGCCCGCTCGGCCAGCTCGGCGTCATCATCCCCACCGGGCGCACCCTGTACGAGACCCTCCTGCTGAACCTTCCGCTCACCCCGCCCGACAACCTCGGCCTCCCGCAGTGGAAACGCGGCCCGCACGGCCCCGCCTGGCAGCCCCGCGCGGCCGAAGGCCTCCTCGACCTGTGGACCTGGCAGGCCCGGCGGATCCGCCTCATCCCGCACCAGGACGAGGCCGGGCAGCTGAAGGTGGCCCAGGTCGTCATCAGCGCGGGGGACCGGCTGACGCCCATGCCCGAGCAGGAGCCCCACACCGCCTGGACCTTCACCGCCCCCGCCAAGAAGTCCGCCTCCGCCCTGCCCGAGCGCAGGCCGCGCCGCCACACCCAGGGCAAGGCCGCCTGGCGCGGTCTGGAGGCCCTTCTCACGCCCACTCGCCAGGGCCCCGACGGCGGCTTCGAGACCAGCATCCTGCTCGACCAGATCAGTGCCCTGCAAGAGGACGACCGACTCCCCGCCGACTACCCGCTGCAGGTCGAGACCTTCGGCATGGTCTACGGCACCCAGTCCGCGATCGTCGAGGACGTCATCCACGACGCCATCCCCCTGCCGCTGCTCGCCCTCCAGCAGGACAGCGAGGCCCAGCTGCTCCTCCTGGACGTCGCCGAGCAGGCGGAACGGCTCGCCCAGGCCGTCAGCAACCTCTCCGCCGACCTGCGCCGGGCCGCCGGAACGGACCCCATCCCCTGGGACAAGGGCCAGCGACCGGGCGAGCTCCTCCTGCACACCCTCGACCCCCTGGTGCGCCGCCTGCTCGCCGGCGTCTGCACCGCCGGCGCGGACGACGAGGCCCTGGAGCGGGGCCGGCTCGCCTGGGAACAACTCGCCCACCGCCAGGCGTGGGACGTGGCGAACACGCTCCTGCTGGCCGCACCCGCCACCACCTTCGGCGGCCGCACGATCAGCCAGGGCGGCAAGGCGGGCAAGACGCAGACCTACCGGCTCGGCACCGCGGGCGCCAACTTCCGGCGCCGGCTCGACGAGATCCTTCCCCGGTACGCCGACGCCGTACGGGAAGCGGCCGCCGCGCGGGCGGCCGAGACCGGCCCCGCCCTCGACCACGACCCCGGAGCGGACTTTGACGACTGAGCACACCGCCGCCGCCCCCGCTGAGCACACCGCCGGCGCTGAGCACGCCACTGCCGCTGAGCGCATCGCCGCCGCTGAGCGCACCGCCGCCGCCCGAAGGCGCCGGTACTGGGACGAGTTCACCGGCCCCGACCACAACTGGCGGTACGACCCCCGCACCAAGCAACCACGCCGGCCGCCCGGCGAGGACCTGGCGGCCCTGCGCTCCGGCCTCGGGCGCCCGGTCATGGACAGCCCCAAGATGTGGCCGCTCTACAGCTGCGAGGTCAACGACGTCCTCGCGCTACGCGACGAGGTGTCCGACGAGCAGAAGGCCGAGCACGCCGCGCTGGCCCTCTACGGCCTCCACCAGCAGAGCCAGTCCAAGCCGATGCACCGCCGTGGCGTCAAGCTCGGGGAGGCGCTGCGAGTGCTGCGCCGCAGCGGCAAGGTCAGCGAGGAGGCGCTCGACACCCGGGTCGCGCAACTCGCGGGCGCCACCAGCGTGTCCGCGCTGCTTGTCCACCTGCGCGGGCTGATCACCCAACTGCGGTCCATCACGCAGCCGTTGGACTACAGCCACCTGATGGCCGACATCCAGGCCTGGCACAGCACCGACCGGCGCCCGCAGGTCCGCCTCAAGTGGGCGATCGGCTACCAGGCGTGGAAGGACAAGACGCCCGCCGACTGAGCGCCCGACACACCCGGACCACCACCCCCGAGGAGAAGCGCATGACCGCCCGCCTCTACATCGACGTCCACATCCTGCAGACCGTCCCGCCGGCCAACCTCAACCGGGACGACAACGGCAACCCCAAGGAGGCGTACTTCGGCGGCAAGCGCCGCTCGCGCGTCTCCTCCCAGGCCTGGAAGCGCGCCACCCGCATCCACTTCGCCGAGAGCCGCGACCGGCAGGACCTCGCCACCCGCACCAAGCGGATCGCCGCCCAGCTCGCCAAGGGCATCGCCGAGCGCGCCGGCATCGAGGCCGAGGACGCGCAGCGGATCGCCGACGCCCTGATCAAGTCGACCGGGATCTCCGCCGGCAAGAAGGAGGGCGACACCGCCTACCTCCTCTTCTACGGGCGCCGCCAGCTGGACGGCATCGTCGACCTGGTCGCCGACACCGCCGCCGACCTCGCCGCCCTCGACGCCAAGGCATTGGAGGAGGCCGTCAAGGCGCTGCCGGTCAAGGAGCAGTTGCAGAGCGGCCACCCGGCCGACGTCGCGCTGTTCGGCCGGATGGTCGCCGACATCCCCGGCCTGAACGTCGACGCCGCCACCCAGGTGGCGCACGCGATCTCCACCCACGCCGCCGAACTCGAATTCGACTACTACACGGCCGTCGACGACGAGAACACCGCCGAGGAGACCGGCGCCGGCATGATCGGCACCATCGGCTTCAACTCCGCCACCCTCTACCGCTACGCGACCGTGGGCCTGCACCAGCTGCGCGGCAACCTCGGCGACGACAAGGCCGCCGTCGACGCCGTCGACCTGTTCGTCGACTCCTTCGCCCGGTCCATGCCCACCGGCTACGGCAACTCCTTCGCGCACCGCACCCGCCCCAGCCTGGTGGCCGTCGTCGTGCGCGCCGACCAGCCCGTGAACCTCGTGTCCGCGTACGAGAACCCCGTCCCGGCGAGCCGGGGCATCGTCGCCGAGTCCGCGCGCCGCCTCGCCGTGGAGTTCGCCACCGCCACCGAGCAGTGGGGAGACAGCCCGCTGTACGTCGGCATCTGCCACACCCTCGGTGCGGACACCGGCGCCGACGAGCCCGCGCAGCAGCTGGCGGAGGCCTTCGGCGCGAACCGCACCTTCACCGAGCTGCGCGACGGCCTGCGCACCGCCCTCACCGAGGGGGTGAACGACAACTGATGCCCGCCGACCCCACCCCCGTACCGGCCCCGCAGGGCGAGGCGCAGGCGGTCCTCGTCCTGCGCCTGGCCGGGCCGCTCCAGTCCTGGGGCGACCGCAGCGCCTTCAACCGCCGCGACACCCCGCCCCAGCCGACCAAGTCCGGGGTCGTCGGCCTGCTCGCCGCCGCCGCCGGACTTCCCCGCGAAGCGGACATCACCGGCCTGGTCGGCCTGCGCCTGGGCGTGCGCATCGACCAGCCCGGCACGTTGCTGCGCGACTACCACACCGTCAGCGACTACCGGGGCCGCCCGCTGCCGCAGAGCGGCGTCAACGCCAAGGGCGTCCAGAAGCCGACCTCCCCGGCCAAGGACACCCACGTCACCCACCGCTACTACCTTCAGGACGCGGTGTTCGTCGCCGCCGTCCAGGGCCCGGCCGGCCTCGTCGCGACGCTCGCCGAGGCGATCCGCCGCCCCGCCTTCCCGCTCGCCCTCGGCCGCCGCTCCTGCGTCCCCACCCAGCCGATCGCCCTCGGCACCGTGCGCACCGGAGCCCTGGAGGACGTGCTGGCGGACGAGCCCTGGCAGGCGGGCACCGCCGCCAAGGCCGCCTACCGCCGACGGGCCGAACGCGGTCCGGATCCGTTCTCGCCCCACCGGATCGACCTGGCCGCGACCTTCGACGACCCGGCCGGCGACGACACCTTGCAGGACGTCCCGCGCTCCTTCGCGCCCCGCGAACGCGGCTTCACCACCCGGCGGATCCGCCACGCCTGGCTCAACGTCCCCACCGGCCTCGCCCCGTCCGGCCCATCCGCCCTGTCTGCCGCGTCCACCCCGCCCACCACGACCGCCCAACCGGCCACTGCGGCCGGCGGCCACGACCCGTTCGCCCTGCTGGGCTGGTGACCAGATGACCTACCTCTCCCGCGTCCGCATCAACCCCCTGCGCGCCGCCAGCCGCACCCTGCTCGCCAACCCCCGCGCCCTGCACGGCGCCGTCACGGCAGGCATCCCCGACCCCGCCGCCGGCGACCGGATCCTCTGGCGCCTCGACGCCGACCACCCGCGCCGCCCCACGCTGCTGGTCCTCACCCCCTCCAAACCCGACTGGACCCACATCGTCGAACAGGCGGGCTGGCCCGACGCCGAAGGCGAGCACTACGCGGTCCGCGACTACAGCCCGCTGCTCGCCCAGCTCGCCGTCGGCCGCGAATTCGCCTTCCGGCTCAAGGCCAGCCCCGTCCAGAACACCTCCAAGCCCGCCAAGGCGAGCCCGCACCGCACCAAGACCGCCGCCGAACTCCACCACCGCTCCTACCGCATGGCCCACCGCACCGCCGCCCAGCAGCTCACCTGGTTCCTCGAACGCACCCAGCGCTGGGGCTTCACCATCCCCGAAGCGCGCACCGACAGCGCGGCGCCGGGCCTCGAACCGCCGGCCTCGGACACCCCCGCAGAGGCACAGCAGCCCGCGCGGGAGGCCCGGATCACCGACCGCAGCCGCAGCACCTTCACCAAGCCCGGCACCCGCAGCCCGGTCACCCTCACCACCGCCACCTTCGAAGGCCGGCTGCGCATCACCGACCCAGGGCTCCTCCAAGCCGCCCTCCTCGGCGGCATCGGCCCCTCCAAGGCCTACGGCTGCGGCCTGCTCACCCTCGCCCCGCTGCCGACCGGACACCACTGACCGATGGCCGACATCTGGTGGAAAGCCCACCCCCACGACCTGCACCGCCTCGCCGACCGCGTTTCCAGCGTCTACGTCGAGCGCAGCCACATCGACCGCGACGAGAACGCCGTCGTCGTCATCAACAAGCGCGAGACCGTCCGCGTCCCGGCCGCCATGGTCGCCGTGATGCTCCTCGGCCCGGGCACCCGCATCACCCACGGCGCCGTCAACCTGCTCGCCGACTCCGGCACCACCGTGTGCTGGGTCGGCGAGCAGGGCGTGCGGATGTACGCCGCAGGACTCGGCCCCAGCCGTGGCGCGGCCCTCCTCAACCGGCAGGCCTGGCTGGTCAGCCGCACCAAGGAACGCCTCGCCGTCGCCCGGACCATGTACCGCATGCGCTTCCCCGACGAGGACGTCAGCGCCGCCACCATGCAGCAGCTGCGCGGTCGCGAGGGCGCCCGTATCCGCAAGCTCTACCAGGCGGAGTCCCGCCGAACGGGTGTTCCCTGGAACGGCCGGGTCTACAAGGCGGGCGACGCCCACGCCGCCGGCGACGACCTCAACCGCCTCCTGTCGGCCGCCAACGCCGCGCTCTACGGGATCTGCCACGCGGTCATCACCGGCCTGGGCGCCAGCCCCGGCCTCGGCTTCGTCCACACCGGCCTGGCGACCTCGTTCGTCCTCGACATCGCGGACCTCTACAAGGCCGAATACACCATCCCCCTCGCCTTCGACCTCGCCAAGCAGGGCCACACCGAGGAACGCGACGCCCGGCTCGGCCTGCGCGACCGCATCGCCGAGGACAAACTGCTCGGCCGGATCGTCCACGACGTCAAGGCACTCCTCAGCCCGGACGGCACCGAGATGCCGGACGTCGAGGTCAACGAACTCTGGGACGAACGCGTCGGCACGGTCCAGGGCGGCGTCAACTGGTCCGGGACGGAAGGCACGCCGACGCCCCCGGTCTCCGACCCGGGCATGGGAGACGAACACCTGGCCATCATCGGCCCGGAGTTCACCCAGGACACGGACAGCCCATGACCGTCATCATCCTCATCGCTGCCCCCGAAGGCCTGCGCGGCCACCTCACCCGCTGGATGGTCGAAGTCAACGCCGGCGTCTTCGTCGGCACCCCCAGCCGCCGCATCCGCGACCGCCTCTGGGACCTCCTCGCCACCCGCATCGGCGACGGCCAAGCCGTCCTCGTCGAACCCGCCACCAACGAACAGGGCTGGACCGTCCGCACCGCCGGCAAGGACCGCTGGAAGCCCGTCGACTTCGACGGACTGATCCTCTCAGCCCGCTCCCGCCGATAGACTCGCAGGTCACGAAGCGTAGGCCCCGCATGCGCGGGGATTGCTCTCTGAGCGGTAGTCGCGTCCTCAGGCAAAAGGCGTAGGCCCCGCATGCGCGGGGATTGCTCCCGGATCACCGACGCGCTCGTCGGTGTCCAAGTATCGACCCCGCACGCGTGGGGACGGGCTGGTTCAGGGGCGAAGTGCCCGGTGGAGGGCCTGTTTTCAGATGTGCGGTGCTCTGGGAGCATGGTGCGATGGATCATCGGCAGATAGTCAGTTCCGGCTCGCCTCTCGAACCTCAGATCGGCTTTTCCCGGGCAGTCCGCAAGGGGTCACACGTTGCAGTCGCGGGGACTGCTCCCATCGGGGACGGTGGGACGACCGTGGGGAAGGGCGATGTGTACGCCCAGACTGTCAGGTGTCTGGACATTGCGGAGGCCGCGCTGAAGGAGGCGGGGGCATCGTTGGGGGACGTTGTGCGGACCCGTCTCATGCTCACCGATGTGACGCGTTGGAAGGAGGCCGCGCGAGCGCACGGGGAGCGGTTCGCGTC
Source organism: Kitasatospora sp. NPDC058492 (assembly GCF_042720685.1). Taxonomy (NCBI): domain Bacteria; kingdom Bacillati; phylum Actinomycetota; class Actinomycetes; order Kitasatosporales; family Streptomycetaceae; genus Kitasatospora; species Kitasatospora sp. NPDC058492. Next base: position 142,900 of record NZ_JBHXMU010000006.1, on the reverse strand, counting down.
GGTCCGTCCGGTCTGCACCGTCGTTGAGGTCTCGCGCTTCATCGATCCCGAATGGCTCGTTGAAGTGGAGATCGACGCCATCCTCGACTGATCTCGACTGATTCCGAAGAGCGCTGGTCGCGGCCACATCTGGGTGGCTGCGACCAGCGCTGTGGTTTTTCGTAGCGGGTGGGTGTGCCGCGAGATGTTAGGGGCGGTGGTGGCGGGTGCCGGCCAGGCCCTGCCAGCGTTCTGCGATGTCGGCGGTGCCTGCGGGGAGGTCGAACTGGTCGAGGATGCGCATGACGATGTGGTCGACGAGGTCGCTGATGCCGTTCGGGGTGTCGTAGAAGGCCGGCATCGGGGGGACGATGCGTACGCCCATCCGGGAGAGCGCGAGCATGTTCTCCAGGTGGATCTCGTTGAGGGGCGTCTCCCGGGGGACGAGGACCAGTGGGCGCCGTTCCTTGAGGGTGACGTCGGCGGCGCGGGTGATGAGGTTGTCGGCCATGCCGTGCCGGACGGCCGCGAGCGTCTTCATGCTGCACGGGACGATGGCCATCCCCGCGACCGGGTAGGAGCCGGAGGAGATGGTGGCGCCGAGGTCGCCGAACTTGTGTGTCACGTCGGCGAGTTCGGCGAAGTGCCGGGAGCTGTAGGGCGTCTCCACCTCGATGGTGGAGCGGGCCCAGGTGCTCAGGACGAGGTGGGTCTCCACCTGGGGTGCCTCGCGCAGGAGCTGTAGCAGGCGGGCGGCGATCGGGGCGCCGGTGGCGCCGGTGACTCCGATGACGAGGCGGGTGGTGGGGGGTGTGGCGGGCACAATGTGCTCCTGGCATAGGGGGGAAGGGGGGAAGGACCGGAGGGTGAGGGTGAGGGAGGGGCGCACCGTCCCCTCCCCTCTCCGGCGGGCTACAGCGCCAGGACGCCCGCCCAGCGTTCGCGCAGCCGCTCGCGGGTGGCCTGGTCGACGCGGTTGGCCGCCGGGTACCGGTCCTTCCACGCGAACGGCTTGCACGCGTCGATGAGCACGATGCCCATCGACAGGTCGCCGGCGGCGAGCTTGTCGGGTGCGAGCCGCGGGTCGATGGCGGTGGTGGGTGCGCGCAGGACCTGGATGGACTCGGTCGGGTGGACGCGGGTGAACATCGCCCACAGCACGTGGTTGATGTCGGTGATGTCGATGTCCTCGTCGACCACGACGAAGTACCGTTCCATGCCGCCCGTGCGCTTGCGCCCGGCCGCCGCCAGCAGCGCGTGCATGGCGTCCCCCGCGCCGGTCTGCTCGATGGAGACGACCATCAGGAGCTGCCGGGCGTAGGCCCACACGCCCTTGACGTTCTGCACGCCGGACGCTTCCAGGTGGTCCCAGGTCAGCGACGCCGAGTAGAGCGGAACGGCCTGGTCGCCGGCCGGGATGGTCGGCAGCATCGGCGGTGCGCCCAGGATGATCGGGTCGTCGCGGTGCAGGATCCGGGTGACCCGGACGACGGTCTCCTGGCCCGAGTGCGTGTAGTAGCCGGTCCACTCCCCGAAGGGGCCCTCCAGGACGGACTCCTCCTCGACCGGCGGCAGTTCGCCCTCGATCACGATCTCGGCGTGCGCCGGGATCGGGAGCTCGCTGCCCGGCGCGTACAGGACCTCGACGCCCTCCCCGCGCAGCCCGCCCGCCAGGTCGTACTCCGACATCCCGGACGGTGCGGCGATCGCGGCGGCGGTCGACAGGATCGGGTCCTGGCCGACCACCACGGCGATCGGGCAGGTCCGGCCGCGCGCCCAGTACTTCTCGGCGATCGCCTTGGCGTGCCGGTTGCCGAGCATCCACAGCGACAACCGGTCGCGGCCCTGGACGCAGGCCCGGTAGGTGCCGACGTTGACCCAGCCGCTGTCGGGGTCACGGGTGATCACCATGCAGGCGGTGCCGATGTAGCGGCCGCCGTCCCTGTCGTGCCAGCGCGGGGTGGGGAAGATCCCGAGGTCCACGTCCTCGCCGACCAGGACGTTCTCCAGGACCGGGCCGGTGGCGACCTCCACCGGGGGAACAGGCTCGATCCGCTTGCTGAGGTCCTTCCAGGCCCGCACGATGTCGAGCTCGGCGGTGTCGTGCGGCAGCCCGAGCGCCACCGCGGTGCGGGCGGGCGTCCCCATGAAGTTGGTGAACACCCGGTACCCCGTGGGGAATCCCGGAATGTTGTCGAACATCAGGGCGGGGCCTTCCCGCTCCGCCAGCAGTTCGGTGATGCCTCCGATGTCCAGGTCCCGGTCGGCGCCGTCGATCTGGAGGACTTCGTCCTTCCCGAGGGCCTCGGTCAGGTGGTCGATGTAATGCCGAAGATCACGGAATGCGCTCATCTGCCGTCGGGGAGCCGGGTGGTGTGCCCGGGTCTCCCCTCCTCCTCTTCCTCGCGGGTGGCGGCCGAGCCGCGGCGCGGCCGCCACGGGGATCGCAGTTCCGCGCGGACAGGTGCCGCGTCGGCCTGCGCACCGATGATCCGGATCGGCCGCGAGCGGGCGCAACGAGTCCGGGCGTACGTGCCGGATACCGCCCCGGGTAGGGTCTGGATCCGTGGAATCCCTCAATCTCCGGCTGATCCACGCCCTCCAGATCGACGGGCGCGCCCCCCTGCGTCGGATCGCCTCGGTGCTGGGCGTCTCCGAGCAGGTCGTCGCCCGCCGCTACGCCGCGCTGTGCGAGAGCGCCGGGCTGCGCGTCATCGGCAGGCTCAACCCCCGGCCGGTCGGGCAGACCGTGTGGGCGCTGCGGTTGCAGTCCGCCCCCGGCGCGTCGCTCGGCCTGGCCCGGGCCGTGGCCGCGCGGGAGGACACACGGTGGGTCCAGCTCGCCTCCGGCGCCACCGAGATCATCTGCCATCTGGTGGCGCACCGGGACCGAGCCCAGGACGCGCCGGTGCACCTGCTCGACCGGCTCCCGGGGGTCACCTCGATCACCGCGCAGCGCGTGCTGCGGCTGTTCAAGGGCGGCCCGACCACCTGGGGCGCCCTGACCTGCGCGCTGGACCAAGACCAGCGGGACGCGCTCGCCCCCGCGTTCCCGCCTCCTGCCGTCCCACCCTCAGCGTTCCCGTCCCCCGATGGGCGGCTGTCGTCGCCGTCGCCGTTGGAGCTCACCGACCTCGACCACACGCTGCTCGCCGCCCTGGCCCGCGACGGCCGTACGACGTACGCGGCGCTGGCCGCCGAGGGCCGCTGCCACGAGTCGACGGTGCGCCGCCGGATCGCCCACCTGCGCGCGGCCGGAGCGCTCTTCTTCGTCGTGGACGTCGACGAGCGGCTATTGGGCAGCCCGACCACCACCGCGATCTGGATGTCGGTGCGGCCCTCGCACCTCGCCGCCGTCGGCGCAGCCCTGGCCGAACACCCCGAAGTCGCCTACGCCGCCGCCACCACGGGCCGGACCAACCTCCTCGCCGCCGTCCTCTGCCCCGACGACGAGTACCTGTACGACTACCTGACCGACCGCCTCGGCGCCCTCCCGGGCATCGACACGGTCGAGACCGCCCCGATCGTCCGGACCCTCAAACGCGTCGGCAGCGTCGGCCGCCACCGCAACCGGCCGGGCGGCACCGGGCGCGGCTGATGACCGTCGAGACGTCGGCCGGCTGACCGCCCGGCGAGCCGTCCGGACGGGCCGGAACGGCCTGGGCGGCCCCGAAAGAACGGAGGCCGCCCAGGACTTGATCTCCCGCATCTCCCGCATCTCCCGTTCGGGCCCGGGGCCCGGAACCCGGGTCCGGGGAGAGGAAGGGGAGGAACTGCTTCTACTCCGCCACCTGGACCTCGTCGGCCTGGAGCCCCTTCTGGCCCTGGACCGCCACGAAGGTCACCTTCTGGCCCTCAACCAGGGACTTGAAGCCGCTTCCCTGGATCGCCCGGAAGTGAACGAACAGGTCCGCTCCGGACTCCGGGGTGATGAAGCCGTAGCCCTTCTCGTCGTTGAACCACTTCACCGTGCCGTTCTGCCGCTCTGCCACAGCCACTCCTGGTTTTCCGAGGATCGAGGATCTACGAGACGCAACGTGCCGATCATGGCAGGGCTCGGGGTCTCGGCGGGGCTGTAACGCGAAGTTGGTCGGTCCCTGCGGCGAGGAGCCACCCGGACCGGTGACGGCACCGCAGGTGCTGCAGGCGCCGGAGTCCCGGCAGCCGTCCCTCGTCCATCTGCACAGACGTGATCGGGTAGCCCGGCGGGGGGGGGGAGGTGAACCAACAGTGGGCGCCGGACCCGGGGCCGCCCGAGGGGGGGGGGGGCGCCCCCGGCCGGACACCAGCTCAGCGCGGACACCCCCCCGCGGCCGACCCGCGAGGCGGGG